>CAZLRN010000323.1:0-5742 GCA_964561715.1 uncultured Spirochaetales bacterium | reverse complement strand
CATGGCACTGTGGAGAGCCGAGGTTCCATTTATGACGCATATGGCAAATCGCACCCCGCATTTATCCCGCCATTGACGTTCGAACTCTCTTACCACGGGCGTTCCGCCTGAGAGCTCGTTTCTCAGGGTCATGTCATAAGCCATTTGAGCCTCTTCCTCTGTTATCTGCCGCCATCTATCCAGCTCTCTTAGAGCTTTGGCGGTCTGTATAAAAACCCCCGCGGTGTTGATACCGTCTATGCCGGAGATCGATCGATCCTGGTTGTCATTAGCCATTCTGCAGTCTCCTTTTACTCCTGACGCGCGCATTATCGCTAGCCAAATTACCTGATCCAGGGTGAATTTAGCATTTTTCGCTGAGAGTTTACAGAAACATAGCCTACCATCCGCCACTACATAGGTGTTGTATTGTGGGATCTATTGACCCCATGCTACACTGCCGGTTGCCGGGGAGGCAGCATGGCGAAAACAAAAAAAAATACGATTAGACGTTTCTCCGACTTCTTCGATCTTATCGTAATAGGTTCGACACACGGAATAAGTGACGGATTTGCCAATCTTCTCGTTCCGGTTCTCGCGCTGATTGTCGCAGACCTTGGGCTCTCCACGTTTCAAGCCGGCGTCCTGCTCAGCATAAAGAGCGTTTCTACTTTTCTCCTTCTTTTCCCACTTTCCCTTCTCGCAGATTACAGCGGACGCAGGCGGCTGATCCTCATAGCCGGAATGACGGTCTCGGCGGTTGCCCATTTTGCCATGCTATGGGCTCCCGGTTTTGCTTTGCTTTCGTTGTTGGCCTTTTTGACCGGTAGCGGCAACGCCGTCTACCATCCGTGCGGTACGGCTCTTACGGCCGAAAGATTTGTCTCAAACCGCGCCTATGCCATCTCCTTCCATAGCATGATGGGCAATCTCGGTGCAAGCCTTATCCCCATTACGATGGCGGCAGTAGCCGGAATTGGGGGATGGCGTATTGCCATAGCCGCATGCGCGCTTCCCCTTATTGTGCTGCTGCCGTTGATCAGGCTGCGGTTTCCCCGTGGGCAACGGGAATCTTATGCAGATGCGGGTATCATGAAGAGGATCGGAGAGCTCGCCGGATTGGTGTTGAAGAACCGAAACGTCGTTGTTCTTGCTCTGGTTTACGCCCTGCGGGGTATGGCTAGCAGATCAATGCTTGGATTTCTGCCCCTCCTCGCGTCGGAAAAATACGGTATGCAGACACCTGCGATTGGTGTGATGTTATCCGTTTACTTCGGCATGGGAGTGTTGGCAAAACCTGCAATGGGATTCCTTTACGTGCGCTTTGGCGTGCGTTTGGCTCTTGTCATTCCGTTGCTTCTAACCGGAGCCTTTGTGTTCGCCATTGTGCTGACACCGCTTGCCTCAGTTCTTGTCGTGCTCGTTGCCCTTGTAGGAGTGACTGGACCGATAAGTCCGATAATTCTCGCGGCCGCCTCCGATATGTCGGATAAGGATGCCCTGGCCTCATCGGTGGGGTTCATCTACACCTGCTATGGATTGGGCTTCCTCTCGCCGCTGATCGGGGGTTGGTTGGCGGAGTCTTACGGAATGGAAGCTAATTACATCTATTCCGCTCTGTTGGTCTTTGGAGCCGTTGCAGTCGCATTGTTGCTTCGGGAGCCAAAAAGGACTTAAGGCACTTTGAGACAGAGCTCAGAGCCTGGCGGTTTTTCGTTTGTCTCCTTCGACATGAGCCTGTCGGCTTTCCTTTCGAATTAGCCGGCATCGTTGCAAGCTGCCTGCAAGCAGGCTGCCTGCAAGCAGGCATGAGTGAACTGAGCTCCCACTTTCTCGATTTCGGCGTCGGTGGAATCGATAGAGATACCCCAACCTGCTCCCAGGCCTTCATCGACAACCCCAACACTGATGTTGATCGATCTCTTCAGCAGATCATCCGTGCGCGGGTAAGCTCCCGGATCGTGGGGACTGCCCAATTCCTCCAGATGTCTATTGACCTGGTCCATATTGGAATAGACGTGCCATCCGGTGTCATCGACGGTGTGTGTCCGCAAAGCCTTGCTGACCCGCGCCGCCCTCTCCGGATCGTCGAATATCACGGTCAGAAGAGTGGCGCACTCTCCCTCATGATCGTTGAGCCAGTGCCACAGCTCCAGTCAGCTCATTGATGCGAAAGTTGAGCCCCAAGATGCTGGGAGGCATTCTCGTTAGGCCTCCACCCTTAGGCTTGTGGCCTTGATCCTGCATGGCAAAAGCATGTTCGAAATACTCTTCTTTGTCCGTGATCACCATTCCGCCATCTCCAGCGGTAATCGTCTTGTGCAGGTTCAACGAAAACGCTCCGAGCTCACCGAAGGTTCCGACCTTTTTCCCTTTATACGCCGCGCCGCAGGCTTGACAGCGGTCCTCCACGACCATGATGCCGTGTCTGTTGGCAACATCCATGATCGCATCCATGTTGCACGGATTGCCAAGGATGTGCACGGGCATGATCGCCTTGGTCTTGGGTGTGATCCGGCGCCATATGAGGCGATGAACGTATAGGTTGGGATGATTATCTCGTCGCCGGCTTTGACGCCGATAGCGTTGAGGGAAATCAGAATGGAGCTGGTTCCAGAGCTCGTAGCCTGACAGTAGCTTGCTCCGCTGTACGCTGCAAATTCCTTTTCAAAAGTAAGCACCTTTTGCTTGAAATTGGGATCATCGAGATATCCATACCGGTAGAGATGATCGCCCTCGAGCACGTCGAGAACCCCTCTCCGCTCTTCTTCGCCTATCCAATAGGCTCTCGGTCCTGCCATACAACTCTCCTTAACGATACAAGTTCGGTTATCTATATTAGGTGTCATTTGAGATGCTGGCAATTATCGCCGCGAGCAGCAATTCTCCCGAACTTACCGAAGCGGTGGCGAGCCGATTAGCGATTCCGACCTACAACAACCACAACGATCTGCTGAGAAACGAGGAGGTCGAGTGGATCGTAATAGCGACAACTTCGGACAAACATTTGGAGTGGGCCCTCAAATCCATTGACGCTGATAAAAACCTCATCGTAGAGAAACCGGTTGCCGTTGCCGTGAAAGACGCGGAGGAGATTTTCACCTCTGCGAAAAAGGCCAAAGTGCAGGTGACTGTGTATCAGAGCAGGCGGTGGGATGAGGATTTCAAGCTGCGGCGGGTGAAGTGGCGACAGCAGCCAGATGACGATAGCTGCGAGGCGTAATCGTGATCCGGAAATATTGCTCAGAGCAGCTTGCCCCGGATGAGTGCCTTGCGGACGGCTTCGATTTCTTCAGCTGAAAGCTTCGTAAGAGGAGGCCGTACATATGCGGTCTTTTGCCGACCAAGGAGAACCAAGGCTTCCTTCATCCTGTTGTGCATGTCGAGGAACGGATCTGAGTAGAAGGCATCCGTGATCGGCCAGATCCTATCATTGACCTCTCGGGCCCCGTTCAGGTCTCCGCCTTTAACGGCTTTCCACAGTTGGACCTGCAAATCAGCGATTACACTGCCGGCTCCTGAAAGGAGCCCATCCACGCCCATAAGCAAAGAGGCCATCAGCCATGCACTGTGAGTCGTGAGCACTGATATGAATCTGTTTTGGCTGTGGAGCAATCTGATATTCTTTTCGTGCTGGACAGGATTGTTGCACCAATCCTTGATAGCCACGAGCTGCGGAACTTCCTCCACGAGTTTCATAAGGCACCCAGGCGGATATCCCAATCCTGTTGACAGGGGGTAGACGAAAGCGATCAAAGACAGACCCGTAGCTTCGGCGATACGACGGAAGTGGTCGATAACCATGTCAGGTTTGTTAACTGCACCAAAGAGGAATACACTGCTCGGAAATATGAGTAGGCATCTTGCTCCAGCTGCTTCGGCCTGTTTGGCCAATAGAGCGGCCTGCTGGGTGCCATCGGCATAGATTCCGCAGACGATGGGAAGCCGTTCTCCCACCTCATCGAGCGAGAGTTCGAGAACCCGTCTCTGCTCATCGAATGAAAGCGCGTGCACTTCCGAGGAGTGGCCATTAACGGTCAGGGCAGATAGACCCTCAATACTCAAGATATCCCGCAGGTGGCTCCGATAGGCCGATTCATCGATTTCAAGCCCCGGACCGAAGGGAAGCAGAACCGCCGGTATCACTCCTCGGGGTATAAACCTCTCAGGCATGGTGACTCAGCATCTTGTCAAATTTTCGGTGTTTGGTAAACTGTCAGCCGAAGCTCGCGGCCAAGGTCGTATCGGAGCCGAAGCGAGCGCTTTTCACAACGGGGAGGAGAATGTACGGAGAGCTCGGAAGGATAGGTCTGATGGTTCCGTCGGTGAACACCGTTGTAGAACCCGAAACAGCGGCGATGTCTCCAAAAGGAATAAACGTCTATGCCACCAGGTTGAGGAACTCGAAGTCAGACCCCGAAGACTCGGAGAGGATGCTGCAGCATGTGGAACGGGCAGCCGATGAGCTGGCCAGCGCGGGTGTTGATGTGATCGCTTTTGCCTGCACTGCCAGCAGTTTTATCCAGGGCCGAAAAGGGGAGGAGGATCTGAAGAGGCGAATTGAAAAAAGCTCCAGAGTTCACGCCGTAACGACTTCGGGAGCTGTTTCTTCGGCTCTGACTCGTCTCGGCTTGAAGAGGATCGTTTTGCTTACGCCATACTCTGAGGAGCTTAACGAGCTCGAGAGACGTTTCCTGCACGAAAAAGGTTTCGATGTGCTGGCCGATAGGGGCATGGGAATCGTTGACGCTTTCTCTATCGGCAAAGTCGAACCTGGAGAGGTTCGAAAGTTCGCCCATGAAATTCTCAAACCCGAAGCCGATGGATTGTTCATTAGCTGCACCAACTTGCGGACCATAGAGATCATTGACAGGCTGGAAAAAGAGACGGATAAGCCGATCGTCACGAGCAACCAGGCTACCTTCTGGGCGTGCCTCAGGCGTGTCGGTTATTCTCGGTCGATTGACGGCTACGGTTCACTGCAGTTTCGAAGCCACCGCTTCGGCGGACCGCGGCTGTACAGGTCGTTATGTAATTCGGCTTTGCCTTCTAGGCTTCGAAACTGCTTGGTAAAAGCCACCTGCTTTGCAGGTGGTCTTTTACACTTGTCATATATCACATGAAAGAGAATCGAAGCGGTTCCGTTAAGATCGGCGTTGATATTGGCGGCACCTTCACGGATGTCGTTATCCTGAGCGACAGGGGGGAATTGTCGACGCTCAAGGTACCGTCGACTGTGGACGACTACAGCAGAGCCATTATCCACGGTCTCAGTAGACTTCTCTCTGATCATTCTGTAGAAGCACTTATCCATGCAACCACCGTCGCTACCAACGCCGTCCTGATGCACCAGGGTGCTAAAACCGGGCTTGTGACGACCAGGGGCTTTCGGGATGTTCTGGAGATAGGGCGGCTCTGAATGCCTCGGCTGTACAACCTTGCCTGGGAGAAGCCGATCCCGTTGGTCGAGAGACGGCTGAGGCTCGAGGTCACAGAACGGATTGGAAGTCAAGGGCAAACGATTGTTCCGCTCGATGAGGATAGCGTGATCCGAGCCGCGAAGAGAATGAAAGCGGAAGGCGTCGAGGCCGTCGCCGTGTGCCTGATCAACTCGTTTATGAATCCGCGGCATGAACAGCGGACCGGTGAGATCCTTCGAGAGTTTTCCTCTGATTGGGATATATCCCTCTCGTGCGACGTTCTACCCGAGATAAAGGAGTACGAACGAACCAGCACAACTGCGATCAACGCCTGCATCAAGCC
>CAZLRN010000322.1:0-5776 GCA_964561715.1 uncultured Spirochaetales bacterium | reverse complement strand
GGGTACACCCATGTGAACAGGCCTCGCCCCACAACGGAGGTGTCAGGCCTGCTTGCAGCGTGGCACCTGGCCAAACCCTTTTCAGCCCCCCAGGAGCGCACCAGCATGGGTGCTGAGAGCGGCATCCATCGAAACGCCAATCCGCTGTACGCCTTTCCCCGGCGGCGCATTGTCAAGCACTTCTTGCCCAATAGCCCGCTTAGAGTCTCGGCGCTGCGAGGCCTGGGTTCCTTTGCCAATGTCTTCGCCATCGAATCATTCATGGACGAGCTGGCACAGTTGGCGGGAGCCGATCCCATTCAGTTTCGCTTGCGCCACCTGAAGGACGAGCGCGCAAGGGCAGTTGTGGAAGCAGCGGCAGAAGCTGCGAATTGGCAGACACGGATACGCCCCCGTAATGATGGGCAAGGCCGGGGCTTCGGCTTTTCCCAGTACAAAAACCGGCAGTGCTACGTGGCGGTTGTCGTCGACCTGAGCGTGGATCCGCTGAGCGGTGTGATTCGCCTGGAGCGCGCCTTCATCGCCGCTGATGTCGGGCAGATCATCAATCCCTCAGGCCTCAGCAACCAACTCGAGGGCGCATGCCTGCAGTCGGCCAGTTGGGCTCTGCGAGAAGAGGTCACTTTCAGCCAGCACAGTGTTACCAGTGTAGATTGGAAGACGTATCCGATCCTCCATTCGGTGGATGCGCCTAGGATCGAGACGGTATTGCTGAACCGTCCGGGACATCCCTGGCTGGGCGTCGGCGAGGGTGCGATGGGCCCGACACCAGCGGCTATCGCCAACGCGATCTATGATGCGGTAGGAATCCGCCTTAGGCAAATCCCCTTTACTGCAGAGCGGGTGCGAGCGGCAGGAGGTATGAGCTAGATCTCGATTTCTCGTCCCGACTCAACGCGATCCCAGTCAATTTCGAATCCTAATCCCGGTTTTGTGGGTCCGTGGACGTATCCTTCGCTGTCAATCCGAATAACTTCTTTTGTGCCCACATCGAAATGGCCTTCGTGCCCCTGCTCGATCGGAAGCTCGAAAAGAGAGCAGTTCTCCGTTGCAAGAATGACATGAAGGTTTGCGGCCTGATAGAGTGTCCCGCCGTAGGAGTGAGGTTCCCAATTCATTCCAAAAGCTTCGCACAGGGCTGCCGCTTTTCTCATTTCGGTGATGCCACCGGTGATTCCGCTCAAAGTTCGAAGGTAGTCGACCGCGCCGCGCTTTACAAACTCCCTGTATTGCGTCTGATAGATAAGCTCTACGGTAATCGGTATGTCAAGTTTTTGCGACAGCCTTACATATCCTTCGACATCATCAGGCGGTAGAGGTGCCTCATACCAATAGTAGTTCAACCTTTCGAGCTCCCTGCCTACTCTGATGGCCTCATCCCTCGTATGTGCAAACACAGCATCATAGATGAGATCCACATCGTCTCCCACCGCATCCCTGAGTGCAGGACACATCTCGATCGGGATGGGATGCAGCTTCATCGCCGTGTATCCTTTGGCCTTTAGCTCTTTACCGACATTTGTCACATCCTGCAGCCGGTGTATCACGTTACCGCTTGCATAGGCCCGGACCTTGTCCCTGTATGCGCCTAACAGCTTATAGATAGGCAGTCCCGCTGCCTTTCCGGCAATATCCCAAAGGGCTATATCTATGGAAGCAAAAGCCGGCCCCTTTTGACCATACCAGAGCGATCCGAGCCTCTTCCATATTCGCTCTCTGTCAAGTGGATCCTCACCAACCACATGCGGTTTCATGACCTTTAGGACCTCTGCGAGCGCGTTGGGTCGACCCATGGCGACCTCCGACCACACGATATAGTGCCCTTCAATGTCAGTGTCCGTCATTACTCTAACAAGGCTGTACTGAATGACGCCTGCCGGTCCCTCGTCTTTGAAAAGCCCATCGAAGCTTGTAACAAGTGCAGGCGTCTCGTTTGGCAATACATGAAGCTTGATGTCGGTTATCTTCATGGTTCCTTTCCTTTCGCTATTCGTCCTCTATCCGACCACGGTGATTCTTATTTGCAGAGACCGGTCAGGCACGCCCTGAGACCAAAATCACCGTCAGATCGAGCAGGCTGATACTCGGAGTTGCCAGTATTCCGTTGTTAAGCTTCCAAAGCACTGGTGACGTGTTGTGGCTTTTAAGCTCCGCTGTAATATCGATACCCGCGTCCTCCGCTTCGGCCAAAGTACAACCGTCCACAATACCGCCTGCAAGACAAGGCGGCAGGCCGCTTTTTTCATCTGCGAATTGGCTTCCTGGACCATCGGTCCCGTCGGTATCGACCGAAGCGATCACGATATTTTCGCTTCCGGCTATACTCCTCGCTGCAGACAGAGCAAATTCCTGGTTTCTTCCGCCAATGCCTTTCTCTTTTCCTACAGTGACAATCATCTCTCCAATACTGAAGAGTGCACAGGGAGGTTCAACGGGCTGGCCGATGCTTTCAATGGTTCGAGCAATAGCCGATGTAAACGTGCCCGCATGGTACGCTTCGACTCCATCCGCCCTCTCAGCCAGAGACACCGGTCTGAATCCCAGTTCGCTGGATTTCCTCATAGCTGACGGAAGCTCTGCGCTTGATCCGGTGAGGGGCATCACAAAAAAGATTCGACAAGGCGTTTTCTCGAACTCTTCCGCTTTGATCGATTCATGTCGAGGATCAGCTTTTTCCAGAAATCGTCGCACAGACGAAGGGACGGCGTCCCAGGCATCATACTTCTTGAGGTTATCGACGGCGAGCTGGAACGTTGTATAGTCAGGAAGCGTGTGGAGGAAGTTATTGTTATGCATAATCTGTTCGTAGGTTCGCAGTGGTTTCGGAATAATGTGTATCGCTTTTGCCGGCCGAATCATTCGGGATATCCGGCCGCCTTTCATCATATCCAGATGATTCCTGATCGCGTTGAGATCCTTTGTTGTTGCGCCGCGTTCCAGTTGCATGAGATACGTAACCTTCCTCACGTCCTCGAGACTCACACCGGGCACGGGCATGGTAAGCAAAGAGGAAACGCCGCTGCCCACGCAGGTGAAGACAAGGTCTTCCTTGGTCAATCCCTTTGTGAATGACAGGATTCGTTCGCATCCCTTTACACAGTCCTCGTCAGGCACAGGATGCCCGGCTATCGTGACGCCCACCTTCTCGAGGCTGACGGGATAACCTTTTTTGTCGATAACATGCCCTCCGGTAAGCCTGTCACCCAGGACTTCCTCAATAGCCTTTACAGCTCTTTGAATCCCTTTGCCGGCTCCAATGACGTAGATGTTATCTATCTCGTTTAGATCTATTACCTCGTCCCCTGATACCGGCGATCCGGGTGGCTCGAAATCTCTGTAACCTATGATCAGCCTGTCCTTCTCCCTGCGAACAAGCTTTTTAACATTCTCATAGGGATCCGAAGCTGAGAGTCCCGCTTCGAGTATTTCCAGAGCAGCCTTTCTACCAGCGATATTTCCGTGAGACAGCAGGCTTTCCATATTCTGTATTCTCATATCAGTATCCCTTCCGTACTACATTCAAATGCCTATCGCCTGCCTGGCACCAGACAATAACAGCTATTCTGCAATAGCCGGACCTCGTTTCAGACCTGCCTTGCCGAGGAACTGGGCTCTACTGCCCAGTTCAGCCTCGATCTTTAGGAATCGGTTGGCCGTCCCTCCCACTCCGCTCTCGCGGATTGTACCGGTGCCCAATCCCACAGCATAGTCGGCTATATCGACACCTTCGCCTCGACTGCTGTAGGGCATGACACCGTAGCCGTTCCTGTAGGCCATCTGGACGGTGTCAAAGGCCTCACTAATGGTGCCTATCTGGTTGACCTTTAACAAAACGGCATTGCAGGCCCCAACTTCGATTCCTCTCCGCAGCCGATCGACATTCGTCGTGAACAGGTCGTCCCCCACCACCTGAATGCCGAGCTCCTTAGTCAAAATGGCATGCCCTTCATAGTCTTCTTCGTCAAGCGGATCTTCAAGCACAACAATGGGATATTTCGTAAGCAGATCCCTATAAAATGCGATCAGATCATCCCGGGTTTTATCCTCTTTCGAAAAAAGACCGACAAAGGCCTGCTTCTCCTTTTCATAGTAAGTGGCGGCAGCCACGTCGATGTGAATTCCGACCCTCTCTTCGTAGCCGCAATCATCGATGGTCTGCATCATTATATCCAACAGCTCATAGTTGCTCTCCACCACGCCCGGCGGTATCTGAAGCAGGTGCGGTATCTGATAGATAATCCCTGGATCCACGGGGAACTTCTTCTGCATCAACGGGCCGAATGTCGTGTAGAGCTTCCAGCAGGCGTAAGAGGCTTCTGAAAACGTATCAAAGCCATAGGCGATAAACGAGTGGCTTGGCTTGGTTCCAGCCCGCTCACCACCCCCATACCGGGGCCCGCCAAAGGTTCTGACCCCTGGAGGCGGCAGCGTAATGGCATTGATTCCGCCTATATGTTGATAGAGGGGAATGCCTAGGCTGGCGGCACCCGCCTTGATGACGGCTGCAGAGACGCTACCTGTGGCATTTCCGCCTAGCTTGGCTTTGTTTTCTGTACCGTCGAGCTCGAGCATAATGCTGTCGATTTCACCCTGCCGGGTAGCGTCTCTTCCAATCAGAGCAGGAGCGATAATGTCGTTGACGTTGCTGACAGCTTTTGTAGACCCTTTGCCTTCCCACTCCGTGCCGCCATCATAGACAAACTGGACTTCGTGTATGCCGGTTGATGCACCGGCTACCACCACCGCGGTGCCGGTGGCGCCATTCTCCGTCGTTACTACTGTCTCAACACCGGGGTATCTGCGATTCGAGAATACCTGACGCGCGCTAACTGATTTAATCGATGAGCCTCTGTTCATGTTTTTGTCTCTCTCCGCGAATCATGTAATTCTAATAGGATTTCTGTAGATACTGAGTATCGAGAAGCTATTATAGGGGAGAAAGTTAGAAATGGGCAATGCAGGATTCTAGCTCACGGCCTATGGCTTGCGGAGGCTATTTATGTTCTCTGCCTCACCCCTTGCGGACGGACCGTATGCATCGCCGTGCAATCTGCGCGGCAAAACCGCTTCATCCACAGCGTTTGGAAGAATTATCTAGAGTCCTCTCTTTAAAAGCTTATAATCTGTCCCACCCCGCCCTCGATATAGTTCTCTTTGTAAGACTGTTTCGCCAAGATCCGAAAAATCCTGCCGGAGCAGTGAAAAGGAGCAACCATTTTAGCTCCTAGATTAATGAACTCATCCAGTATCTCTTTTATTTGTGCTTCTGGTTTGCCAACAAGATGGAATCCGCCCATAACCAGAAGTAGCTCCTTTTCAGGAAACTGACCTTTTACGGTTTGGAGTATCTTGATGATCCCCGGGTGAGCGCATCCGCAGACTACGATGAGCCCGTCCACCGTATCGATGATCAGAGACTGCTCAGGTGGCGTCGATTCCTTGAACGTACCCGTGCTGTAGATGTTTTGCGATATCTCTTGAAACGCATCGACTTCTCGGTATTCTGTTCCGGGATTCTCCAATACCAACAGATTAGTCGGAATAAACACCACCACGTTTGGATTTCTCTCAAGAAAAATCGCTAGGCCCTCAGCAAGATGGGAGTGAGAGATGAAAACGATGTCTATATCTTTTGGGTCGATATTCATCTTCTCCATGTTAAAGAGAAGATTTTCCACATCCCTGTATCCGGTATCAAAGAGAATATTTTTTCCAGGCGTCTTTATGACGCACCCAAAACCTTCGCTCGCCCTCAATTCAGGTTTGAGGCTATTAT
>CAZLRN010000321.1:0-5788 GCA_964561715.1 uncultured Spirochaetales bacterium | reverse complement strand
TCATAGGACCAGGCGATCAGACCATCAAACCGCGTCCGCTTCGGCGTTGATGGAGCAGGGGTTTTCGGATATAACCGTTGCAGGAAAGGAAAAAAGTGGCGGATCTGAAAATCATCGCCCTCTTACCGCCCAGCAACATCGAAAGGGTTGTCGGAGCCCTTCAGGAAGAGCTCTTCGCTCATTTCGGGTTGCTCTCCTCCCTTGCGCTTCCGGTCATGATTCCGATCAGTTTTTGCGAGAAAACGGTTGGAGATCGGGAGTTTGGCGCGTGCCTAGAAGGGATAGACGCGACGTTCTGGATCAGCGCCGGCTCGTTTCGAAAGACCGGCGACTCTCTCTTTCTCGAAACGAGCTTCGATGAGACGGGAGCCAAGATCTGGAATCATCTTCACGAACGGATAGTTGGATTGCGATCTATAAAATCGGACGCACCCTTTGAGCTGGCAAGAGGGTTTTTTCTCGGGCAGAAGGAGGGTTCTCAGGGGCCGGATGAGTTCCTCAAGGTGCTTGCGGGACCTCAATTTCGATTCTCCTCCTTCTCCTACGGGCTGGTTGGAGTGGAGCTGGGGGAGAGTCAGGAAGCCTGGTACCGCCACATCTACTGGGAGATCGAGGAGATTATCAAAGCGAGAAAAAGCAGAGAGCTTTGATGCTCAGAGGTTTCTCACGCTGCATTCTCTAACCAGAGGCTTTAGCTTTTCCTGCCATTCCAGGAATTGCCCCGCGGGGTAGGGAACGCAATTTTGAAGCGCTCTGTCTAGAGTCTGCTCGGGCGAGAACTGCTGGAGCACGAGCCTTTTGGCGCCTTTGATCTGAGAGCCCACCTCGAGAACATCCTCAACTCTGTGAATCTCCGGAACCACGGTAAGTCGAAATTCGTAGGCAATCTCAGAAGCCTTTATCAGCTCTACGCTCTGCATGACATCACGAAAAATCTCTTCATCACTGCTCCCCGTTGCCTGACGGTACTTCTCGAAAACCAACGGGGCTTTGAGATCCATCGCGATAAAATCAACGAGACGAGCGGCAATGAGCTCCGCCAACACAGCCCTGCGAGTACCGTTTGTCTCAATGCCAACCAGAAGTCCCAGTTCTTTGATCTGGGCTAAATAGGCAGGCAGCTCATCGTAGAGCGTCGGCTCTCCGCCAGTCACGCAAACCGCCTGGTATAGAGCCCGGTTTTCGAGCAGATATTCCAGAACCGTTTCCCCAGCCAGATCATCCAGCTTGCTTGGGTAGAGCACGAGATCTCGATTGTAGCAGAAGGGACAGCGAAGATTGCACCCACCGCAAAATAGAACCGAAGAGATCTTATCCGGGTAGTCGATGAGCGAGGTCTTCTGCCATCCCTTGAAGGTCATCGAAAGGCTTAGCTCTACATAGCGACCTGATGCTTATTCGCCGTATGCTGATTCGCCTGCTCGAGGTTTTCGATCAGCACCTCACCACCGACAGGCATGGGCGTTACGTCCAGTTCCTGCTTCTGCAGCTGCCTGTCGTAGGTTTTGCGGTCGGCGTATTCGATCTGCTTTCCCGCGTTCCACTGATCCACGGGTCTAAGATAACCCACGGAACGTGACCACACCTCGCACTTAGCGTTGCACTTGGGGCATTCCTGGTGCTCACCGCTGATATACCCGTGGCTCTCGCAGATGCTGAAAGTCGGCGTGAGGGTGAAGTAGGGAAGGTGAAAGTTCTCCGCTATTGTTTTGATCAACGTCCAGGTTGCTTTGTTGGATGGCATCCTCTCACCAAGAAAACAGTGCAGCACGGTGCCGCCGGTGTATTTAGTCTGGAGCGGATCCTGACGTTTGAGAGCCGTGAAAACATCATCCGTAAAGCCCACGGGAAGCTGGGTGCTGTTCGTGTAGTAGGGAACGCTTGCGCTGTTGCCATGGATATTATTGTAGAACTTCATATCCGGGAAGAGGCTTTTATCGATTCGCGCCAGCCTGTAGCTGGCCCCCTCGGCCGGCGTTGCCTCGAGATTAAAAATATCCCCCGTTTCTTCCTGGTAATCGGCGAGTTGCTCCCTCATAAAATCCAGGACCTTCATGGCAAAATCGATCCCCTCCGACATGGTTATATCAGTGTCGCTGAGGTTGAGCAGCGCCTCGTTCATTCCAATGATACCAATGGTGGAGAAGTGATTCTTCCAGTACTGGCCATAGGACTGCTTGATGTTTCTCAGATACATCTTGCTGTAAGGATAGAGTCCCCGCTCGGTGAAACGCTCCAATACCTGGCGTTTGATGATAAGGCTTTCCCTGGCGGTATCCATCCTCGCCGATAGTCGTTCGAAAAAACCGGCCTCGCTGTCAGACTCAAATCCAAGCCGTGGGAGATTGATCGTTACAACACCAATGGAACCGGTAAGGGGATTCGAGCCAAAGAGGCCGCCTCCACGCTTCATGAGGTCCCTCTTGTCCAGTCTGAGCCGGCAGCACATGCTTCGCACATCATCAGGGTTTAAATCCGAGTTAATGAAGTTGGAAAAGTAGGGTATGCCATACTTAGCGGTCATCTCCCAAATTGGCTCGTACAGAGGATTCTCCCATGAGAAGTTCTCGGTTATGTTGTAGGTAGGTATAGGAAAGGTAAAGGGCCTGCCGCTGGCATCCCCCTCGTCCATGGTCTCGGCAAAGGCCTTGTTGAACATGTCCATCTCGTTTTGGAAATCCCCATAGGTTACGTCCTGGACCTTGCCGCCTATAATCACTGGTTGGTTCTTGAGGAAGTCTGGAACCGTCAGATCGAGAGTGACGTTCGTGAAGGGCGTCTGAAATCCGACACGAGTGGGTACGTTCATGTTGAAGAGAAACTTTTGAATAGATTGCTTGACCTCTCTGTAGTTAAGCCCATCGGATCGAATAAAAGGGGCGAGAAGGGTATCGAAGTTGGAAAAGGCCTGAGCACCAGCTGCTTCGCCCTGAAGAGTGTAGAGAAAGTTAACCACTTGCATCAGCGCCACATCGAAGTGCCTGGCCGGAAAGCTTTCGACCTTTCCTCTGACTCCGGTGAAACCTGTTAGAAGCAGGTCCTGCAAGTCCCAACCGACGCAGTACGGTCCGAGGGTGCCAATATCGTGAATGTGGAACTCTCCCCGCGTGTGGGCATCCCTCACCTCTTTCGGGTAGATGCTGTTGAGCCAATAATTGCTCACGACCCTCTGCGTGATGTGAACATTAAGGCCCTGGAGGGAGTAGGTCATATTGCTGTTTTCCCTGACCCTCCAGTCCATCTCCTCCAGATAATCATCGATGATGGATATGTCACGCAGAAGCTTCGTAACTTCGCGAATATTCTTGTGCTGTTCCCTGTAGAGAATGTAAGCCTTGGCCGTTTTGGCGTGGCCATGCTCGATCAGAATCTTCTCGACGAGATCCTGTACATGCTCTACAGATGGTATTCCACCAGGCTCGTACTTACGTTTGAGCAGACGTACTACCTGTTCCGTGAGATTTTCGACTCGACTGCGGTCCTTGCCTCCAACAGCCTGAACCGCCAGCCAGATCGCTTCGGTAATTTTGTTATGATCGAAAGGCACTACGCGCCCATCACGCTTCCTGATCTCTTCAATAGCTTGAAGCATAAAATGTTCCCCTCCCAAGGTTGTTTAGCTTTAACTACTTTTTTCTGCTTCTTTGGCTTCCGCTTTTTTTTAGCTCACGAAGCTCTTTTTCAAACGATTGTATGTCTTGAAAATCTCTGTACACCGAAGCAAACCGTATGTAGGCAACCCGATCCAGATCCTTGAGCCTCTGCATGACGATCTGCCCGATGGCGCTGCTTTCCACCTCCTTTTCTTCGAAATTTTTTAGCTCGGCCTCTATCTCGTTCACGATTCTCTCTACATCTTCTCTCGGTATGGGACGCTTCTCACAGGCTTTCAGCAGTCCCGAAACCAACTTATCCCGATCAAAGCGCTCTCGCCTTCCGTCTTTTTTGACGACTGAAAAGCCGACCAGTTCGATTCGCTCATAGGTCGTGAAGCGCTTACGACACTTCTGGCATTCCCTTCGGCGCCTTATCACATCGAGCTCAACTATATCTCGCTTGTCCAATACCCTCGTTTTGGTATTGAGACAGTACGGGCATTTCATAGATTTGGGCTTATCCCCTGCTCTCCACGCCGACCTTTATTTATAACATGGTCGGTACAAAAACACAACATCTTGTGCTTTTTTTTTGTCAAAAAATACTATATATGCAATACATAATTTTGCTTATCAATTGTTAGGTTCCTGGAATTTCATGCCCACACTCCAAGCTCCGCAAGGCTCCTCGCCACCTCACCCCCCCAGTTGCGATTGGCCCGGGGATTGGCAGGGCTGGGATGCAGTATTCCACCCATTGAAAATCCCTGATACTCACAGCTCTCCGACACGGCCCGGATCCGCCCCTCCGTAAACCTACCAACGCCAATTACCCACCGCGGTTGGAGGGCTTCGATCACTCGGCGCAGATGCCGATCACAGACCTCCAATAGAGGACTGCGGTCCTGATTCCTAAGCTTGTCCGGAGTTATGTTGCGGCCGTTCTCAGCCAAGAAGAGCAAAGGGCAGTAGTTGGAAACAAAGTGTCGCTCGAAGAAAACCTCCGAGCTTCCAAAACGCTCTCTCATAAGCCCCCAAAGGCGCCTTCCACTCACTTCGCTTCTGGGACACGCGTATCCCGTAATCGGCCGGGCCGGATGCTGCCTCTTGGGCGTTCCCACCGGCCCCTGGATTCCCATCCAAGTCCGAACCGCCTCCACCTCTCCAAAGGGCACGCCAGTTTGAGCCATCCCCCAGGGCCCGGGATTCATACCGACAAAGACTGTAGGCTTTTGTCCCCGACCGAACCGGGAAAGATAGAGCTCATGAGGCTTCCAGGCATACTTCAGAGGATTGTAGACATAAGCGACAGGAGACGAAAAGGAAAGCCTCCCCGTTTCATCCGCCAGTGCGCGCGCCGCCTCGATCAGCGCAGCAGAAGTGTCCTTGGGCATCAGGCGATGAGATCGATGAGAGATTCTCGCTTTTCTCTCCAATCGCCTCGAATAATGGACATGAGATCCCCCGGCATCTGAAGCGGAAAGAGAACACTCAATCGACCCTTCTCCACTCTGGATTCTCTCAGCTCGGAGGTTTTTTCTGCCCGCTCCTTGCGTTCCTCCGCCCTCTCCTCAGCCATCTCCCGTTTCGCCTTCATCTCCATCCGATAGGCCTGGGCGGCGATTCTCATGTCCTGAATGGATGGGTTCATCGGCCCCAGCGCGGCCATCCTGATAAGACGCGCCTTTCGGATCGTGGCAAGGGGGTTTCCACGAATCGGCTCGGTATTGACTCTGATCGATCCGCCGATGGCGTAGGATCGCCCGTCCGGACCTCGCACGCTAACATACTGTGTCTGACCCATAACATAGGGTCCCAATACGGAACGGTGGACCTGCTCGTGGGTTTTGACGCTGATATCGATGCTCCGAAGTTGGGCCAGGATACGGTATTGGCTAAGATCGAATCTGATGGTATAGGGTGGTTTTCCGACCTCTGTTTTCAGGATTTTGTAGGAGGCTGACTCTTCGAATCCGACTTGTCCATCGACCCTGCTCTGCTCCGCCTTCGGAGAAGCGGTGGCGCTAAGAGGAGCGGCAGCTCCAGTGGGTGCTCTGCTTCCCCGAACGCCCTGGGTGGATAGGTCGCTATTTGTTCGGATTTGTTTCCCTGAGACGTTCTCAAAACCCTTTTCCGGCGCGGCTCTCCTTAAAATGGTGCGTGCAGATGCGTCTGAATAACGATCCGTTCTC
>CAZLRN010000320.1:0-5796 GCA_964561715.1 uncultured Spirochaetales bacterium | reverse complement strand
CGGGGTGTCACCTACCCGGGGCAGCGATGTCAAAGGTCCAACAGCAGCTATCAAGTCCGTTGGCAAGATCAACGCCGCTGAGGTATCACGCCTTGGACAAACGCTCAATATGAGAATGTCTCCTGCGGTTTTCGAAACCGCAAGCGGTTTAAAAAGGCTGGCAGACCTGCTCAGGGTGTTTATCGACGAGAAGATCCACCACATCCAGATCAATGTGGTTTCCTCAGATACCATGAGAGCCGCCCAGGTGGAACCGGATAAGTACAGAGACCTGGTTGTCAAGGTGGCCGGCTACAACGCTTACTTCACAACGCCGCCTAGGACACTTCAAGGCGCCATCATAGCCAGAACTGAGCATGGGCTGTAATTGAGACTGGCTATCGGACTCCAGTATTTTATGCAGCCGACTTAGGGAGGCCCCATGAATATACCGCGACCGGAACATCCCAAACCTCAATTCCAGCGAACTTATTGGAACAATCTCAACGGATACTGGGCCTACTGCTTCGATTTCGGCAAATCCGGGATGGAGCGCGGATTCTCCTCGAGCCAGGGATTCGACAACAGGATACTGGTTCCCTTCTGTCCCGAGAGTAGGCTTTCTGGAGTGCAGCACATTGATTACATCGAGATGATGTGGTACCAGCGGGAGATTCAGATCCCCGAAGAATGGGCGGGCAAACGTATCCTGCTACATTTCGGGGGAGTCGATTACGAGAGCGAGGTTTTCATCGACGGGGTGTCAGCGGGCAGGCACTGGGGTGGGACGGTTTCGTTTACCCACGATATCACGCGACATGTCGAGCCGGGTAAAACCCATAATCTCGTCGTCTATGTCCGGGATGATACAAGGAGTGGAGTCCAGCCCGGAGGCAAGCAGAGGGTCGAGTATAGCTTCAAGAAAAAGCGGTGCCACTATACCCGTACCACAGGAATTTGGCAGACGGTCTGGCTCGAAGCGGTTCATCCCAACGGTTTGAGGGATTGCCAACTTATCGCAGATATTGACGAGGGCCGGCTCGTCTGCATTCCCCGCTTTTTAAATGTGGGAACGGCTCATCGGTTCCATGCCAGACTGCTGGATGGCGAGAGAAGATTGGCAGAGGGAGAAGCCCGTGCAAAAGACGGGCTGCCTCTTGTGCTCGATGCAAGCGGTGCTGAGCTGTGGCAACCCGGTCAGGGTCGTCTGTACGATTTGAAGCTCTCGGTTCTCGACGGAGGTGGAAACGTAGTCGATTCGGTTGTCAGCTACGCAGGCATGCGCAGCGTGCACATTGAGGGCAACCGATTGCTGATCAACAATGAACCCACCTACCTGCGGCTTGTTCTCGACCAGGGTTTCTACGAAGAGGGGATTTGGACGGCCCCGAGCGATGGTGCGCTGAAGCGGGATATAGAGCTTTCAATGCAAGCCGGTTTCAACGGCGCAAGGCTTCATCAGAAGGTTTTCGAGGAGCGCTTCCACTACTGGGCGGACCGGCTGGGCTACCTGACATGGGGCGAATCGGCCAGCTGGGGTGTCCACGTGACGGAGGAGCTTGGGGCTCGCAACTTTTTAAGCGAGTGGCGAGAAATCATCGTGCGAGATCGCAACCATCCATCGATTGTCGCCTGGACCCCTCTCAACGAGACCCGGTTCATCGAACCCAATCCGCGCCAACATAACCGGTTTCACATCGATCTCTATGAGCTGACCCGTGCTCTGGATCCTACCCGTCCGGTCAATGATTCGAGCGGCTACGTTCACGTAAGAACGGATCTGTACACGGTTCATGAATACGAGGGTGATCCGGACAGATTGAAGCAGATCCTGACTCCTGACGCCAAGAGCGGAGTTTACAGAAAAATTCCTGAATGCGACGCTCCTTACGAGGGGCAGCCCTATCTCGTGGATGAGTTTGGCGGTATTCTATGGATTCCTCCAGATCGCAAGCCGTATCTAGATTTATCGTGGGGCTACGGTGAGACGCCAGGGACCGAAGAAGACTTCTACAGGCGCCTGCGGGGCCTGGTCGAGGCGATATTAGGACACGGACACATCTGCGGGTACTGCTATACGCAGCTGACGGATATCGAGCAGGAGCAGAACGGGATCTACAACTATGATCGAACGCCAAAATTCGACATGGCGAGAATACACGACATATTCAGCCGTGATCCATGAGGCCTGAACAAGCCTAAATGATCAGCCTGTATCGGCTGATTTCAGATCTTCGGAGCTTATCGTTTCAGTTAGTCTTAAAATAAAGAGACAGAGAAAGGCGACACTTTTTCGCAGTTCCTCCAGATCAATATGCTCCTCATCCGAATGGGCGTATGTGAGATGCCCCGGGCCGGAGGTGAGCACCGGCATTTCCGGATACTCGTCTGCGAAGAGGCGGGCGTCACAGGATACGGGCAGTCCCCGCAACTCTTGCTCCTCCCACATGCCGCAGGCTTTCGCCGCCTCTATAGCACAGCTGACGGTCTGAGAGTCCGGCGATCCTGCAAAGGCGTTGTTGTGCAGCTTATCAAAGCTCGTTCTGGCCAAGGAGGAAGCTTCATCCTGTCGATCCGTGAGGCTCAGGTACCCTCTCACTCCACGGAGAACAGCCAGCTCGAGCCTCTGCATGATTTCTTTGATGTTGTGGGTTGGGACAAAGCCCTGGCCGCCTTCCATGTCGAGATGGCCGGAATCCTCATGGCCAGCCAATGCAAGCTCGAAGCTATACCCCAGGTATTCGATTTTAGATCTGGACGCAACGAGTCCACGGACCAGATAAGTCATCTTGGTGATTGCCCCGTCGTTCTCCAGTATCGATCCCATGTGTCCGGTAGCCCCATGCACCGAAACAATCGACTTGGTTCCCGTGACCTGAAGATCGTAGTGCCGGTCTACCTTTCGATTGCCCGTCTCAGGATCAATCGCTTTTGTCTTATCGCCGTAAAGGCTGCGGTAGGAATGGAGAGCAGAATCAAGTATATCCGCAATAAGAGATTGCATCGAATCGTCGGGTATTTTATCCCAATGGATTTCGAACTGCACCTCTCCACATATGCGACTGGGATGCTCGCCAAAGGGTCCAATGATACCGTGACACGTCTGAACGGGCCGCTCGGGGAAGAGGGGATGTCGGCTTTCGGCCTTGATGGCCCGGCCCTCGATTTCCAGCTGATCTACTATGGAGCAGGCCATCTCCAGCAAATTGATCTTACTGTCGTTGTCCGATCTCCCCCCGCAATCCAACTCGATTTGATACCATACGGCCCCGCGGTTGGCGGGGTAAATGCCGTTCTGCGCCGTCTCGAAAACCAACATGCTGTCGTAGAATCGTTTGAGATCTCGATCGATCGCTAGGGAGAGCGATCCGTTTCCGCCGGTCTCCTCCTCGACGACAAACATGCAGACCAGATTCCTCTTGAGCGATAGATTCAGTTCCTCTAAGAGCTGCGAGAGGACCTTTAGAGCCGCTATGATCGCGACGACCTGACCCTTGTCATCGCAAGCACCACGGCCGTAGACGCTGCCAGCTTCTAAGCGAGGCGAGAAAAAAGGAGCGACCACGTCTATATGGGCGTTTAAGGCCAGGCTCTGACCTTCGCCGCCATTCCCACCTGCGAGGATGAAGAGCAGATTATGGCGATCTGCGAATGCCTCTTCAGGCGACCTACCCTCGGGGCGCTCTGGAGTTCGGGTATAGTAGAGGGGAGTGAAGGCAGGATGCTCCTCTATTTTAGGGTTCAGTGCACGCCGCTCGATATAGGCGCCGGGAAAGCGGAAATCTCTTAGCTCTCTCTCGATAACGGAGAAAACCGCATTCTCCCGATCCCGCATCGCTGCGACGTCGCTCTGCGGAGTAGTGTCGATTTCGCAGAGTTCGAACACCAGATCTCCGAGATAATCGTGAAAGTCTTGGGATTCTGTGATCTGAATGACTTTTTGTGTTATCACCCGCCCTCCCGGTTACATGGCTAGCTCACCTCGATTTTGGCAGCCTTGCCCTTAAGGCAGCTTTGCCCTTAAAATAGTCGATCATCGGTTGGGTCACAAGTGGCACGACGTCACCGATCATATGCGGTAGAAGGTTGTCCATGACTTTAGGCATCATCTCCGGCATCTGTTTGAGCATGTACTCGGGCATTGGTATGCGGCGAGCCATGCGTTGGAGCATTACGGGGAGCAGCTTCGGCATCATCATAGGCAGAAGAATCGGGAAGAGCACGGGGAAAAGGGGCTTCATCATTGAAAGTGCCAAAGGTAATTTCGCAAAGAATCTCATCATCGCTCCCATGCCCAGCGGCATGGCTTCGATGAGCTCCGGCCACATCGTGCCCATAAGATCTGCGAATCCTTGGGGAGTCATGAGAGCTATCATGGCTTCGAAAACCGCCCACTGTTTCCGGACCTCCGGATTGGGATCGGGCAGCTTGTAACCCAGGGCCTCGGAGGCGAATCGCGAAAGATCCACTACTTCCACAGGAACCTGTCTTTTATCGGCCGAGACCCTAAGTTGAAACTCACAGCACGGACAGAGGGCGAGGACCTTCTGCGCTCCCGCCTCCACTGCTTCGTCGAGGCGGGTTTTCCCTACGTCTGCTGCGATGGGTGGATCTTTGATCAAGGTCAGAACACTTCCACAGCAGCGCCCATTTTCACGGTTGGATTCCATCTCGATAAACTCCACACCCGGTATGGATTTTATGAGCTCCCTTGGGGGCTCGAAGACTCCGGAAACTCGGCCGATATGGCAGGAGTCGTGCCACGTAACCTTCTGAGCCGGTTTTCCGCCGTTGCCGTTTTGCGGAAATCGAAACTCTCCGTCTCTGATCTTATCAGCGACCACTTCGCTGTAGTGTCTGGCCCGGATACAGTAATCGATTCCTTCCTTCTCGGCCCATTCCGGGTAGACATGCCTCCACATCATATCGCAGGCAGGGCAGGAGGAGACCACTATATCGGCTCCGGCGTCTTTGACGAGCTGGATATTGTTTTTCATCGTTGCAATAAAGAGTTCCCATTTGCCTGCCGCGAGCATTGGGGTTCCGCAACAATTCTCCCCATTCCCGAGATGGATGAAATCGACTCCCGCCGCGTCTAAAAGCTTCACCGTACCTATAGCGATATCAACCTCGACGTAACTGGCCGTGCAACCTGCAAAGTAGACAATTTTGGATTTCCTGTCCGTCTGCTCGGGGCGGGATGGGCCATGTTTCTCCATGAGCTCCTGGGGGAACCAATTCAGCCGATCCTTTCTATAACCGGCCCAGATGTTTCCCTCTTTCGCCAAAGCGGTAGCCATTATCTCAAAGGGAGGGAAGGTCATTTTTTTCTCTTCCTCGATGAGACGTCCTCGCAGCTTCATCCAGGAGGGTTCAATAGGCAGGGATTCTGAACATCGGAGATTGCAGAGCTCACAGGTCGTGCAAGCCAGAATGGCATCAACCATTTTTTGGTTCCAATCCTGCCTGCCCTCTATATACTCTCGAAGCCAGTACCATTTGCCCCGGGGAGATTGACTCTCCCAGCCCCGGCCGTAGAACTGGTCACATTCAGGGACGCAGAAACCGCACTGGGAGCAGCTGTAGGCGTGCCAGACAACGTCTGCCGGAATTCCCCGAACGTCCCTATCCGCACGAGTCCCCACTCTCGTATTCACCCGGTTGCCGAAAAACCTCGTGAAGGATTCCAAAGCCCCGGCAGCTCCGATGGCCGCGCTGATCAGCCTGCTATCAACCACCTTGCCCGGATTAGCGATATTATGCGGGTCGACCACTCTTTTAAAACCCTTGAGACTGCTGAGTCTCTCAAAGCCGAGA
>CAZLRN010000319.1:0-5801 GCA_964561715.1 uncultured Spirochaetales bacterium | reverse complement strand
GATAAGGCTACTATGGAAAACGAGCGGCCTGCTAGCCAATCTGACGACCCGGAGCAGATCCAGAGAAAGCTGATTAGCCTTTCGCTTCTCTTCGAGATCAGCCAGAGCCTCGAGAGGAGCCTGGACTTGGGCGAAGTCATCAACCCTCTGCTAAGGCTGATAGGCGAGCATGTTGGAATGCTACGAGGCACGATCACTCTTCTGGACCGGGAAACCGGCGAAATTTTCATAGAGGCAGCCTACGGCCTCTCACAGAGTCAGCAACAGAAGGGCAAGTACAAGCTCGGCGAAGGCATCACGGGCAAGGTTGTCTTGACGGGACAACCTGCCATTGTACCCAGAATCTCACAGGAGCCCCTCTTTCTCAACCGAACAGGAGCTCGGAGAAAGCTCGAGAAAAAGGATATTTCCTTCATCTGTGTGCCTATCAAAATCGGGCATGAGACGATAGGGGCCCTCAGCGTTGATCGTCTCTTCGAAGAGAAGGTTTCCCTCGAGGAGGACATGCATCTTCTCTCGATAATCGCTTCGATGCTCGCACAGGCTGTTCGACTCAGACAATCCGCTCAGGAGGAGAGACGACTTCTCATGGCCGAGAACACCCGTCTGCAGGAGGAGCTCAAGCTTCGTTTCCATCCCTCCAATATTATAGGCAACTCCAGGGGCATGGAAAACGTCTACAACCTCGTGGCGCAAGTCTCCAACAGCGATACAACCGTTCTCATTCGTGGCGAAAGCGGCACGGGCAAAGAGCTGGTCGCCCACGCTATACATTACAACAGCCCGAGAGCCAACAAGTCTTTCATTCGCGTCCACTGTGCCGCACTCCCAGAATCCATTATTGAAAGTGAGCTATTCGGTCACGAAAAAGGTGCCTTCACGGGGGCTATCAGTACCCGCAAAGGAAGATTCGAATTGGCTCACGGTGGTTCGATCTTTCTCGACGAAATCGGAGATCTCTCCATTGCTACACAGATAAAATTGCTGCGGGTTCTGCAGGAAAAGGAAATCGAGCGAGTTGGCGGCGCGGCGACAATCAAAACAGATGTTCGAATCATAGCAGCCACAAATCGAAACCTCGAAGAGCTTATGCAGATTGGCGACTTCCGCGAAGATCTTTACTACCGATTGAATGTCTTTCCTATTCATGTACCGCCACTCCGGGACAGGAAATCCGATATCCTGCTGCTCGCTGATTATTTTGTAGAAAAATACGGAAAGGCAAACCACAAGAACATTCGCCGCATCTCGACCAACGCCATAGACATGATGATGGCCTACCACTGGCCCGGCAATGTACGAGAGCTGGAAAACACGATAGAAAGGGCGGTTATCCTCAGCACCGACGAAGTGATTCACGGATATCACCTCCCCCCCACCCTTCAGACAGCCGAGGCAAGCGGCACTGTTCAAAGCGGTACTCTCTCAGAAGCGATCGAAAACCTGGAGCGGGAGATGATCCTGGAGGCTCTAAAATCATCCCGGGGCAATATGTCCAAGGCAGCCAATCACTTAGGCATTACCGAGAGGATCATGGGATTACGGGTGAAAAAATACGGCATTCAACCGGGTAATTTCAAGTTGCATACTTGACTCTCATAGAGGAAAATGCCGATGAAGCCAGCCGCGGAAGAACTGATAGAGACCTGCGCCACCTCAGACGCTCTCTCTGTTCAAATCATTCAAGAACACCTCTTGCGGCTGGAGGATCGGTATTTCGAGCGCTTTGAAGTCGATGCCATCTGCGCTCATTTGAAAGGAATCTTGGGGCTTTCGAGCACCAATCCCGTCGAGCTGCAAATACACAGAAACGATGGCAGACAGATAGAGTGCACGGTTCTTGCTTTTGACTACGCCTTTGAGTTTTCATTGATCACGGGAATCCTATCTTCATCGGGATTCCAGATCGATTCCGGAAGCATTTTCACCTACAGCAAAGCTTCGGAACGCGCCGACCGCTCGGAACGCCGTGAAAGGCGCTCATTTAAGCGCCGCAAGTCTCGAAGGCGGCCGACCCCCGATGAGGTGCTAGATCGATTCCTGAGGCGCAGGCGGATCATTGATACTTTTGTGGGTTCCCTCCCACCGGATGTTGTCTACGAAGTGTGGCGCTCGGAGATCAACAGCAGGATGATCGAGGTTTTCACACTGCTCGAAAGGCAGAGTGCAGAATCCCTCAATCACGCCAAGCAGAAGGTCAACGAGTGGGTCGCCCGCCGGCTTTCGCGGCTTAAGCTCGACTCGATGTCCATCTTGTTCCCGATGCGGATCGATGTCGATAATCAAGAGGGTCGGTGTACCCGATTGAAGGTGCAATCCGAGGACACGCCCTTTTTTCTCTATGCCTTCAGCACGGCGCTATCCCTAAGAGAGATCTCGATAGAACACGTTAAGATCCAAACCTCCCAAAACAGAATCGAGGACGAGTTCGAGTTTGTCGATTCAAAGGGAGGAAAGAAGCTCGATGAGAGGTCCCTCGACGATGTCAAGCTATCTCTTCTGCTGACCAAACAGTTCACCTATTTTTTAAGCAACGCGCCCAACCCCTACAACGCGATAGAACGATTCGAAAAACTCATCGAGGACATACTGGTTGCTCCCAAACAGGACCGCTTCATTGACTTGGTATCAAATCCGCGGATCATGCAGGATCTGGCACGTCTTTTGGGAACCAGCGATTACATTTGGGAGGATTTCATTCGACTGCAGTATGAGAACCTGCTTCCCCTGCTTGGTCCCCATTTGAACGGCAAAAGCTTCTGCCCTCCCCCCGAAACGATCGATCACCGTCTGAGTCAGGCCCTCGAAGACTCGTTGAGCTATGAAGAGGATCGAAGGCTACTCAATGATTTCAAAGATAATGAGCTCTTTCTGATCGATCTGGATCATATCCTGAGCCCGGAATACGATTTTCACAAACTGAGTGAACGATTGACGATTCTCGCCGAGAGCGTCGTCAATACTGCTTTCGGAAGGAGTTTTGAGCGCCTCGTTAGTCGATTCGGTCGGCCGAAAACTGTAGCCGGCCTCGACGCCCGATTTGCTCTGATGGGGCTCGGTAAGCTGGGCGGCCAGGCATTGGGATACGCCTCAGACATCGAGTTCATTTTTGTGTACAGCGACAACGGCTCCACAGATCGAGAAGGCCGTAAATCAAAAAAGATCAGCAACGCCGAGTTTTTCGAATACCTCGTCAAAGATGCGGTGGGAATGATCGAAGCCAAACGCGAGGGGATCTTTCACATCGATCTGCGCTTGCGCCCCTATGGAAACGACGGCCCTTGGGCCTGCAGCCTGGAGACCTTTTGTGATTATTATGGTCGGGAGGGCCCAGCCCACTCGTACGAAAAGCTGGCTCTTGTCAGGTTACGCTGCTTTGGAGGGGATAAGAGCTTCGGCGCTACGATCGAGCGGTTGAGAGATAAGATGATCTATTCCTCCAACAGTATTGACCTTAAATCCCTCCAGGTTCTCAGGGAAAAACAGTTGGTTGAGAAAACGCAACCCGGCAGGCTCAACGCGAAATTCAGCCCTGGAGCCCTCGTGGACCTAGAATACGCCGTTCAGATTCTTCAACTTCTCCATGGCGAAGACCATGTTCCGCTGCGCACTCCAAGCATTCATAAAGCCCTCGACGGACTCGTGAATGCCGGAGTGATTAAAACCGAGGAGGCCTCTTCGCTGGTGAGCTCCTATCACTTTCTGCGACGTCTCATCAACGGACTGAGAATGCTCCGGGGATCGGCTCAGGACCTTTTCCTTCCACCCCAGGGCTCCGATGAGTTCAGACATCTGGCACGCAGAATCGGCTATGTCCCATCCGGTGATGTGGCCCCCGAAACAGAACTTCGTATCGACTTCGAAACATCCACAGCGACGGTGCGTGTCTTTGTCGAAAATCACTTTGGACGGGGGTCCCTCCCGAATCAAACTCCCAGAAATGTAGCAGACCTCGTGCTGACCGAGGCCGCATGGACCCGGGACTTTGAGTTGGTTCTTCGAAAGTCTGGATTCAGAGAGCCCCAACGAGCGTTTACGAACCTCAAGTTGCTCGCAGGAAAAGGCGAAATCGTCCTTCTTTTCGCAAGGTTGGCTATTCTGGCCTGCGATATTCTCGCTAGGGTCGCGGATCCCGACCAAGCCCTCAATAACTGGGAACGATTCGTAAGGGGGACAGAAGGCTCTAACAAAGATTCACCAAAGGAGCACTATCAGCTGCTGCTCTCACAGCCAATGCGATTGGAGATTCTGCTCGAGCTCTTTTCGGCAAGCCAGTTCCTCTCCGACACACTCATTGCCCATCCACAGTTCTTCGATTGGGTAACGGAACCGGGAAACCTTCATACCGTCAGAAGCCTCGAGGAGATCAAAAAGGAGCTACGCTCTCTATCAGGCACCTGCACTGATCGAGATGAGTGGCTGGATGGTATCAGAAGATACCGAAAACGCGAGATCCTTCGCATCGGTCTCAAGGACATCATCCTCGGAAAACCAACTCAGGAGATCTATACCGAGCTTTCGAATCTGGCCGAAGGTGTAACGGCAATCGCTCTGGAGAGAATTTGGATTGAAAGGGAAGATGATCTGACCTCTCGCGGCGAGGACTATTCCAGCCGTTTCTGCATTCTGGCATTTGGAAAACTGGGCGGGCGAGAGCTCAACTACAGCTCCGACATCGATCTGCTCGGTATCTACCTGGAGGAGGACGGACCGGATAGGCTCTACAGCCGTGTATTGGAAAGGCTAAGGGCGGATCTCGCCTCCCATACTTCCGAGGGCTATGCCTACCGCGTTGATTTTCGACTCCGCCCCTACGGTCAATCGGGAGTGCTGGCCTACTCTCATAAAAGCCTTCTCGCTTATTACCAGCGCGATGCAGCCATCTGGGAGATCCAGGCACTGCTCAAGATCAGGCCTGTAGCTGGCAACCTCCACGTCGGAGAGGCATTTCTCGAAGCGATCCGAGGCATCTTTCTGCGCGAAATCCCTGCCTCCGGTGTAGTCGATTCGAATCTAGAATTGAGGCGAAAAGCCATAAAAGCCAGCGAAGCGTCTCTGATTGGAGGAATCAACATAAAAAACGGTCCCGGAGGGATTCGCGATATCGAGTTCCTCGTACAGGGGCTCCAGCTCATCCACGTATCGAAGAACCCGCAACTCCTCGGTGGAAACACCCTCGATGCTCTGAAAACCCTTTCCAGCCTGAACATCGTAAACAGAGAAACAGCAGAACTTCTCGAGGAGGATTACCTCTTTCTGAGAAAGGTAGAGCATTACCTGCAGATTTGGGAGGACCGGCAGATTCATTCCCTCCCTCGGCAGGCAGCCGAGCTGGATGCTCTGGCCCGGCGTATGCTGGGATTTGATTCTGATTCAGAACAACTGCTTCAAATGATCAACAGCAGTCTGGAAAGAATTCAGAAGGCCTGCAACGAACAACTCTACAACGGAGCTTTAGGTTCAGAGGCTACTAATCAGTAGCCTTTGGGAATCAATCCGCATCTTTTCGGAAGCGGGCAATGATCTCAGGGAACTCATAGACAACCAATCCCTGATCATCTACTTCCATACTGACACGGATCCCATCAACCATTTGATCGATTGTTTTTTCAGCTTCCTTCATGCTCATTCCGGTCTCGATAATGATATCAGAGAGGGTGATTTTTCCTTTCAAAGTGTAGGCGAGATTGAATATCACACCCTCGATATTTCTCGGTCTTCGGAGTTTCCGCCTGCTATGATTCTTCCTGCCCTGCTCCAAAACGCGCCGTTCTCTAAAGAGATTGCTCGAGAGCCTGCGA
>CAZLRN010000318.1:0-5807 GCA_964561715.1 uncultured Spirochaetales bacterium | reverse complement strand
CCGCCGATCAAGCAGTGGATCAATCGGCTTGGCGCCAAACTAAAGAGTCATAACTCGAGGATCCCCCATGCGGCTGTGTTTCTCACTCACGCTATGCCCGACCCAATGGTGGCAGGGAGAGCCGAGCGTCTCAAACGGCGGCTGCCCCGAGTTCAAGGCATCGGAGAGGTCTACCCGGAATGGCTATCAGGCCAGGTAAAAGACATACCAGGTCCTTTCGTAGATGGTACGTTCGAAAAGGCCGTGACGTTCGCAACACAGCTTTTTGATTGGGTCCGGAGCAATTAGGCTTTGCGCTAGTCAATCTGATCTCCTACGAAAGCTTTTTCGAGATCGGCGATGTCGAGCTTCGTCGGCGGAATAACGTACGATTTCAACGATTCTCGATCCCTCGAGAATCGAGGCGCAGAACCGCGCCGCCTCTTCTGCATCTCCACATAGATCCACCGCGAACATAAGCGTCGGAGTAATCCGCTGCGATGAGAAAGGAGATGGCAGGATTGAACGAAAAGCGGGGCCCCGCGGAAATCACTTCGACGGGATGTCTCTTTCTGCTATAATGCCATTGATATCATGCTCGATGAGGAGGTCCGGGGAGATGGCTGTTGGAAGCGGCGAATACAGGTATGAACGGGTGGAGGGATGGGCCAAGATACCGCCCTATTTCAAGCTGACGGGTCTGGGGCCTTCGGGCGGCGTAGTGGATGTAGCCTGTGACTCCAGTGACAGGGTTTACGTGCTCTGCCGGGGAAACCACCCCGTGCTGATTTTCGACAACGACGGCAGCTTCATCAGCTGCTGGGGCGAAGGGCACTTTATTTGGCCCCACGGTATCTATATCGATTCGCAAGACAACGTGTACGTCACCGATGCGCAAAAGCACACCGTGGAAAAGTTCACTCTAGGAGGCGACCTGCTGATGACCCTGGGCACGCCGGGCTGGACAGGACTGACTATGCGTGGGGAGCCTTTCAATCTGCCGACAGGAAACACGGTGGCCTCGGATGGCACACTGTTTGTGTCCGACGGCTACGGGAATCGCCGGGTACACAAGTTTGCCCCTGACGGCAAGCTGATCAAATCCTGGGGCGAACCCGGAACTGGTCCCAGCCAGTTCGTCCTGCCCCACTTCCTCGATGTCGACGGAAGCGGCACGGTCTATGTGTGCGACCGGGAAAACGACCGGATCCAGCTCTTTAGCCCAGATGGGGAATACATCACCGAATGGTCCGGATTGAACCGCCCAGCAGACGTGTACGTCGACCGCAAGAAAGAGATCATCTACGTCGGCGAGTTGGGCAGCCCCTCGCAACCCCCCCGGATCAGCATCAGAGATCTCCAAGGCAAGGAGTTATCCGGATGGGAGGGTCATGAAGCCGATGGACAAGGTGTGCTGGGAGGACCCCACGGAATCGGCGTGGACTCTCAAGGGAATATCTACGAAGGATCGATTACGCGATTGCCCAGAGTTCAGAAGTTCGCAAAGATCTAGTTACCCTTCGGGATCCCAGAGCTTATTTCGGTTTCCAGCCGACAACCACCTCCGCCTCCTCGATGCCCTCTCGTATGGCGTCGAGAAACTTGAGCATAGCCCCGTCGTAGTGACCTAGGGATAGACCGTCTGCGCCTGCGAAGGCTGCTGTAACCACGCCCTGCTTGATGATCTCCGCAGTGCCCTTGGGCCTGATCCCGATGGCTGCAATGACTTTTTTCTCCGGTCCCACAATACGCCTCAGGTTCAGGTGCTTGGCCCGTTTAGTTTGGAGCATCTCGAGCTCTCCGGTCTGTTCTGAGTAATCACCCTCGCGCACGGAGTCCATGTATCTGTGAGCGGTCCCGAAGTTCACGCCCATTCTCATGTGTTGCGCGTGGGCGCTGCCGTTGTACCGAAACTCCACCTCGGGCTTCTGGTCCTTGATGGCCTGGTAGATCTCCGCAAAAACCTCTGTGACGCAGTCGCATCGGAACTTGAGCCACTGGTAGTAATCGGGCATTTCGAGAAGCAATTCCTCGTTTGTCAGATTTCCGGCAAAAAAGAGGTTTCGTTTGTGGAAGTCCTCGGGGGTATACGTGAACAGGACGTCGGCGATCCCTCGCACCGCCGATTTCATGGCCTCCCAGTCGAGCCCCTTCGATCGTGCTCGACTTTCACAGGCGGGACAAAAGCATCCGCCGGTCGATACGGCCAGCAGGCGCAGCAGCCTACCGGCTTCGGCGTGGGGGGGCAACGGCCGGGGGTAGCCTGTATGGCCCGGATGAAAAAAGAGATAGCAGGTCTGGATCATGTCGATGTCATGGCTGGCAACGAGGTCGGCAAACACACCGCGAAGGTAAGCGCGAACGTCCTCGTTGTTCGGACAGAGATTGTGGTTCTGTTTCGGAAACCGATTGCCGTAGATATCCTGCTGGGCGCACTCCGGAAAGTGCTCCCGCGAGTGCTCCCAGGGAACCACAGAGTGGGACACTTCGACGCCGGTCCTGAGTGCCCGCTTTCTGGCGACCTTGCTGAGTTTATCCACCCAGTCGATGCCTTTCAGTTCCTCCCGTGACGTCGGCACAGGCTTGATCTTGGTATCGCGATAGAACTCCTGATGTGTATTGTGGTAGACGCAGCTGTCCTCCGGGAAATACACTTTCCTCACCGGATTGTGAGGAAAGAAATAGTCGGTGAGAGGGCGTTTGGAGTGATGCATCGGTGTTATGACATAGGCGGCGTTGACCAGCGCCCTCTCCTGAAGAACGTCGAGCATCTGCTCTATGTCTTCGTCCACCAGTTCCCAGGGATTGAAACTTGCAACGATTTCCTTGAATTCCATTTGTCAGACCTCCTCGTGCTTTGCCGGTGGCGCCCATGGGGCGACCGCGCTTTCTCCGAATCGTAAAGTTATCAGCTGCCAAAGGTCAACCTCGAGTTCGATCTAGCATAGACTTCGATTTGACAAGCTCCGAGGATCGTGTATAGTCACTTCCATGAAAATCACAGACATAAAAGTCAATCGACTCAAGCCGGCGCCGGACCTCGAATCGAAAGCGTCTTTCGTCGGCCGCCGCGGGCTGCTGGTCGTGCAGATGTTGACCGACGAGGGACTGGTGGGAATCGCCGAATGCAATCGCAGCTTAGGTGTCTTTCAGGCATACCTGGAAGAAGTCATCAAGCCTCTGATCGTCGGCATGAGCCCGCTTCAGCCAAGAAGAATCCGGGAGATCCTGGCCCTGGGCACTGCTCAGGGGGCGACGCGACTTCCGCCGCAGATCGTCGGCGCGATCGATATCGCCTGTTGGGACCTAACCGGAAAAGCTGCCGGGTTACCCTTGTACGCCCTTTTCGGGGGCGCCCAGAGAAAAGAGATCAAACTGTACTGGAGCCGCGGAAACGGATGGAAAAAATTACCCGAGGAGATGCTGGAGGAAGTGCAGGAAGGATACGAGCGCGGATTCCGCGCCTTCAAGATTCGCATGGACTGGCGCGATTACCGCCAGGATACCGATCCTCGAAAAGATCTTGCGATGTTTCAAAAATGCCGTGAGTGGCTGCCTGACGATGTACCTCTCTCGTTCGATGCAAACAATGGCTATTCGGTTCCTACCGCCATCGAGCAGGGTCGCCGATTTGAGCAACTTGGCATTGCCCACTTTGAAGAGCCTCTTCCGCAGTACGACTTGCGTGGGCTCCGTCAGGTCGTCGACGCCCTGGACTGCGCCGTCTCTTCGGGCGAACAGGAGACTTCTTCGTGGCGCTTCCGGGATCTCATAGATCTGGGCAATCCGGATATCCTCCAACCGGATGTGTTGAACGTCGGAGGTGTTTCGGAGGTGATCAGGGTCTACGAGATGGCCGTCGCCAACAATAAGATCGTGATGCCCCACAGCCCGAATATCGGAGCGAACTCGTTAGCCAGCCTGCACGCCTACTGCACCATCGCTAATGCGGTGAGGCCCCACGAGTTCTCGGAGGAATTCACCGGGCCGGCCGAGTCCGTAGCCGTGCTGTTCGTGGATCCGATCATTCCTGGCGGTGGAACGATCACGCTGTCGGACCGACCCGGACTGGGTTTGGAGCTCGACCAGAAAGCCTTCAAAGCTGCAATCGCGGAATGATACCCGTTTTGAAACTGGGGTAGTCCCGGCGCCGGCTATTGAGTGTCCTGTGGCTCTATCGCCCTCCGCAGGATGCGCACCGCCCGGGTCGTGTTGAAGGCCCCGCACACGCAGAACTTGGACATGTACCCGGCAGCCTTTTGCGGGGTAACCCGTTTTTCCTTCACCAAGTTGATCATCTTCCTGGCGAAGTTGTTGGATATCAGGCCGTGGCCGCACAGCGTGGTGAGCTCCAGCACGTTCCGATCGGGCAAGCGATAGGGGCTTCCCCTGAAACCTAGTGCGTAGTTGATGGAATGAGGCACAACACCGGTGCGGGGGATCATCTCGCGCACGTCATCGACAGGAGAGGAAACGTTGACCGACAGGCCGAGATCCATCTCCTTGACCTCTTTGAGAAATTCTTCGAGCGCCTGTTTGTTGTCGAATACTACCAGCACCCTCCCGCCGGGCGGCTTCATCTCTTTCAGCATTTGTTCCGGCGAGACGGTTTCTTTACGCCCCCTTACGTACAGCTTGAACGGCGTTAGCGTTTTTTCCGGCCTGAACATGGGGCCATTTCCGGAATGAACGTTGATGTTGATGGGATTGTACTTGAGAGCCGCCTCTAGAAATTTCTGCCCCTTCTCCATCGCACCTACATCGTTGACGCCCGGAGTTGTCAATGTAAAGACGATGTAATCGTCCTTTGGATCATCCGGTTTCTGCAGCCTATGCAGTGTATTGGTCATGATGCTTTCTCTCCTTTCCCGGCTGCCGGATTAGTGTGCCTGCCGAGGCCCATGTTGATCTTCGCCCGCCAGACATCGTAGCCCATTGCCCAAAGCTGACTTCGTACGGTATCATCGCCCTTGGAATCACATCGTACGGCCAAACCCATCGATACAGCCGTGTCGAGGGATTTGACCTCTTTCTCGATGACCGTCAGGATCTCGGGCATCTTTTCGATTTTGCCATTGAACTCGAGGATACAGGACATCACTTTTTCGTCTAGCACATCCGTCCGGAGCTTGCCGGTATTGACGTCAGACATTAGCGCGGTGAGCGGATTTTTAGGCTGGAATGTCACAGGCATTTTCGCCACGGCCTGACACACCCTGTCCACATCCCTGAAGTAGGCTCCGGCCCCCGGCCTGCCGAACTCGACTATAAACCCGGCTTCCCCCTCCTTGACACGCCCTGTCACATCGTTCGTCTTGACCTCCATGGTTCCCCGGCCCCCGCCACCTGTGGATTCGTGGGGCATATCCGGGTCGCTGAAGGCGCGGCGCAGGGTCCTCGGCCACTCCAGCTCATCCGGCGTCAAGGCGCCGGTCGGACAGATATCGGGTTCGTCGGGATCGAAGCGCAGCTTGAAAAAGGCCAATACATTCTTTATAAAGCGCGTTGGCTGCTGCGGCAGATGCTCCGTGCTCAAGCCGTTGTAACAGGCGTAACACTCGACACAGGCCTCTTCGTTGATCTCCGAAAGGCCGTCATCCCCGATGTGTATCGCTTCCATGGGACAAACAGCAGCGCAGGTGCCGCATCCGATACATTTGGTCTTATCTACGTGCACTGAAATGCCTCCTATCCAGCCTACGGTCTGCTGGCACGATATTCTTTGATGAGCCCCGGCTTGGGGTCCAACCCGAGCCCGGGCGTATCCGGCACGGTGGGTGGCAATGCCAGAATAGGCAAATCCCCTTGACAAGTTAGTTTTAAGCGGC
>CAZLRN010000317.1:0-5828 GCA_964561715.1 uncultured Spirochaetales bacterium | reverse complement strand
CCGGTTATTTCTGGTGTCGGATAGGGTACAATGCCCGCTCTTCTTTGTAAATTCGCACATTCCCTTTCACGTCCCTCGAGCCTCTTTCTCGAGGTTGTTCACTAAGTTGTGTTGACACGGGATGATCAGTTTGGGCAACCTGTTCCAGATCGTTTATCTCGGATGATATCGGGCGCCAAACAGCTGGAGCTGCCGTTTTTCTGGCCTCGGATGCTTCGGATTACGTCACGGGGCAGACGCTGCTGGTGGACGCCGGCCAGACCATTATTTAGCACGATGAATCTAACAAGAGGAAAGGGAGAGAGATGATGAAAGAACGAGAAACCTGGCTTGTATTGATCAAAGAGGAGGCGATCGAGCCCGATCTGCCCATCTGCGACGCGCACCACCACATATGGGACCGACCCGGTGATCGCTACCTGATTAGCGATCTCATGAAGGACCTCGGCTCAGGCCACCGCATCGTGCAGACCGTATTCATTGAATGCCGTGCCATGTACAGAGAAAGCGGTCCGGAAGAGATGCGACCCGTTGGGGAAACCGAATTCGTGCAGCGCGTTACCGAAGAGGCTGCCGGCAGACTGCCCGGAAAGACCGAGGTCGCTGCCGCGATCGTCGGCCACGCCGACCTCACCTTGGGGGCCAGAGTATCACCTGTGCTCGAGGCCCATATCGAGGCAGGCAGGGGAAGGTTCCGGGGAATCAGACACATCACGACCTGGGACGAGAATCCCGAAGGCGTCCTGTCACCAACCAATGTTCCACGGGGGCTGCTTTTGGACGCGAAGTTTCGAGAGGGCTTTGCCTGTCTGAGACGCTACGATCTGGGATTCGACGCCTGGATCTACTACCCGCAGCTGGCGGACCTAGTCGACTTGGCACGAGCCTTCCCGGATACGCCTATCGTCATGAACCATACCGGGGGAATTCTGGGCATCGGCCCCTACGCAGGCAGGCGCGATGAGGTGTTTCGCGATTGGCAGCAAAGCGTTGCCTCTCTAGCGGCCTGCCCTAACGTAACGATGAAGCTGGGCGGCCTCGGCATGCCCCGCACCGGTTTGGGATGGCACGAGCGAAAAACCCCGCCACCTTCGTCCGAGATAGCGCAAGCTATGACGCCGTATTTTCAGTGGTGTATCGAAAAGTTCGGGGCCGACCGGTGCATGTTCGAGAGCAACTTCCCGGTGGACAAGGTCTCCTACTCGTATACGGTTCTGTGGAACGCCTTCAAGATTTTCAGCAAAGGCTTTTCGTCCCCGGAACGCCGCGCGCTTTTCCGTGAGACCGCCGTGAAAGCCTACCGCCTCTAGACAGGGCGTGTCGGAAGGAGAAGAAACCGCCTTGGACGTCGGATCCTTAGCGGTTTCACCGGCGACACGCCTCTTTCCGGCTAAAGGTCATACTCTATGCCGACATCCTTTGCCAGCTTCTGGAGACCTTCGACGACTCTGAAGTGGAGAGGAATGCCGTTGGCTCTGCGGTCCTCCTCGATTTCCGCCTCGTATCCACCGGCCACCTTTATTGCCTTGAAACCGGGAAGTGTCGGCAGTGCTTCAAAGGCCGCTATCATTTCGTCCATTGATCTCTTGAAGTTTTCGACGGGCAAGAAACTCTCTATGCGCAACGCCATAAAAAAGTGACAAGACGTATAGCCTCCGCGCCGCAGCTCCTCTCTCGTCTTTGGCGCCTTCTCCCAAAGGATACTGGCCGATGATCCTGACAGCACGCCGCAGAGGATATCCTGAAGCACGGCCAATCCGAAGCCTTTGTAGCCACCGAGCTCCGGTGTTCCTCCCAGAGGCAGTATGCCGCCCACGCCAATGACCCTTTTTGTGGGATCGGTTACGGGCTTTCCATCCTTGTCAATAACCCAGCCTTCGGGTATGGACCTGCCTTCTCTTATCGCCATCTCCAATTTGCTGTTGGCTATGACGGAAGCCGCCATATCGAGCACGAAAGGCGCCTTTTTACCGGCCGGCGCCGCCAAAGCCAAAGGATTGGCGCCGGTGGCGGGTTCTCTGCTTCCCGGAGCCACCACCAGGGGCTGGTTGTTGGCCGTCGTCATGGCGATCCCGATCATGTCATGCTCCAAGGCCATCATGGCGTAGCAGGCCGAGGCGCCGTAGTGAGTGCTGTTTCTCACCGCGGTAGAACCAACTCCGGTCTTTTCGGCCCTGTCCATGGCTTCCGTCATGGCCCGATGGCCTACGACAAACCCCAGACCGAAGTCTCCGTCTACCGAAGCTGCCGATGGAGTTTGGCTCACGATTTTTATCTGAGGCTTCGGATTGATATGACCCATCTTTATTCGCTCGACATATCTCGCCAAATGGGCGACTCCATGGGTATCCACGCCCCTCAAGTCGGTGGTCAAGAGGATACCGGCCGTTGTCTCGGCATCCTCTTTCGGGACTCCTACCTTCTGAAGAGCCTTCGTCGAGAAAAGGCGTAGTTTCTCAGCGTCGACTCTGATCCTCTCTGTAGACATCCTGTTTCCCTCTTTTCTCTTTTCCTGGATCGGCGCAAAGGCATAAAACCCCTAGGGGATGATGGTGCTTCTCTACCCCTAACAGCGAAGACGAAATGCCTCCCACTTGATCCTCTCTATTTCGATTTTAGATGGGAGTATGAGAGGAGGGGGAAACGAATCCCCCTCCTCGATCTATCTTCTCACCTATCCCGTATTGTAGGAACGTTTGCCTTCTCGCTTACTTTTACTTGTATCCCATCTGCGCTTTGAGGGTCTGGTCGATCCAGACGAACTTCAGGAGGGCAGTCATGCTGCAGTCGTCCTGCAGGGTGTTTTCACCGTAGTAGTTCTTGACCCAGGGCCACCACACGTTTCTGTTGGACGTCAGCGTCATGGGCACATAGGTACAGTCCTTTGCCAGTATGAGGCCTGCCTCGTGGATCAAGGCGTTCTGTTTGTCGGGGTCCATCTCCACCGATGCCGCATCGAGCTTGGCATCGAATTTCGGATTCCGGTAAACGGTCCAGCTACCGGGACCATAGGTGCGGTACATATCAAACATGGGCTGCATGGGATCCGCCCTTACCTGGCCACTCGAAAACCTGCCGCCTTTATGCAGTGGGAGGTAGGTGGGCGGAGCGGGAATCGTCATCGCGCTGTCGGTCGTGGCATCCACAGCGTTGATCGTGAGATCGATACCGATCTTGGCCCACTGGTCCTTGAGCAGGGCACAGGCATCCCGCTCTGTCTGGTCTGGCCCAACGAGGACCTCCGTTGAAAAGCCATTGGGATAGCCGGCCTCAGATAGAAGCTTCTTCGCCAGGTCCGGATTATAGGTAAAGAGTCTCTGGATATCCGCCGGCATTTCTTCCATCTTCACAGCGGCGGGATGGTCAGGAAGGATCGCGGGAAAGTAGTGTTCTGGCAGATCTTCCGCTTTGGCGAGCCTGCCGAACTCCGACTGGTCGGTGCCGGCTATGATCGCCTGCCTGACCTTTATGTTGTCAAACGGAGGCTGGTCGACTCTGGGACAAAAGCCCCAGCCTTGTCCTGACGAGAAAGTGAGGCTCTTCAGCTTCGGAGCCGTTTTCTCCAGCGTATCCCAGTATCCGACCGGCACGACTCGATACAAATCGAGTTTCCCCGTCGAAATCGCGGCCAGCTGGGTAGACTCATCGGGCATAACGAGCATGACGACGCGATCTACGAAGGGCAGCTGGTATTCCACTCCGTCAATGCTCGTCTTTCTCCAGTAGTTGGGATTCTTCACGAAACTCATATGGGAATTCGTGACGTACTCTTCGAACATCCACGGTCCTGTGCCGATCTGGTTCTCCCACTTGTCGGCACCGGCTGCCTCGGTCTCGGGCGGACTGATGATGGCGCGGTCCTCGTAGCCAAACCAGTAGAGCAAGAGATAGTTGAACTTATCGACCTTGATAACGACCGTGTACTTGTCCGGGGCGGATGCCGCTCCTACGGAGACGCAGCCCTTGAATCTCCCGTTCCAGGGGGATGCCAGGAAGCGGTTCACGTCGGCAGCCATATCCTCGGCGGTCAGCTCTCTGGGGGCCTTCATCACGCCTCTCTTCATCTGGTCCTCGGTAGGAGCCCACATGATCCCCTTCCGAACATGAAAGACTATCTTGTCGAAACTGACCTCCCAGCTCTCGGCTAGATCGCCTCCAAGGTACTTGGGAGGGATGTTGAAGTAGTACTGAAACGTCCACTCACCGTTGCCTCGGGGCTTGGGGCCGTACTTTTCTACGTTTCCGGAGATGGGCATCTCCTGGATATAGGGGAGCCATGCGAGAGCGGTGTACATGCCCGCTTCGATTGACGGGTTAGGCGGGGGCGTGCTCTGCCGATAGGTGGCAAAGGGTGTAAGCGTGCCGCCGTACTGCGGCTTGCCCTCTTCGGCGGCCGCCTTTTTCGCTTCCTTCTCTCCTCCTGCGAAGACTAAAAACGGCAGACTCAGAATGATCAGAAACACAACAATTAGCCTGGCAATAAAAAGGTTCTTCATTGCCAACCTCCTTTAAGAAATAAAGTTTAAAATTCATTATGTCACTTGTCTTTATCTGCGTCAATCTGCTGGAACATGTGCTTCAATACGCATTAGCGGCAGGCCTGAAAGCGGCGGAAAACTCGAAACAGCTCTATTTCTCATCTCTAAACTTTACAGTCCTATCTTTGAGCTGTATAATCCAGCAGCGTTTGCCATCTATTTGCTTTCGAGAGGTCATTTTCGAAGGTCTATAAAAAGGAGGCTTGTCGTGAGACTAGGGTTTGGTCAGTTTAATGAACCGCGGGCTGAGTATCTGCGTTTTGCACGGCAGTTCGGCGCCACAGACATTCTGCTCAACACACCGAAGCTTCCCACTGTCGATGACACGTGGGCTTTAAAAGACCTGGTCAAACTGCGTGTGACGGTGGAACAGTATGGGCTCAAGCTCTCGGCTCTCGAGAACGTGCCCCGGCATTTCTACGATCATGTCATACTCGGTGGACCGAAAAAAGACGAGCAGATTGAAAAAATGATCAAGACGATCACCAACATTGCTCGCGCCGGGATACCCCGCTTTGGATACGATTGGATGCCTTCCCATGTCTGGCGAACGACACCGCATACGATCAGGGGTGGTGCCCTGGCAACCGCCTTCGACTACGAGGAGGCGAAGGCCTATCCCCTGACTCACGGGAAGAAATACAGTGAAGAGGAAATGTGGCGCAACCTCGAGGAGTGGATCAGAATCATTACGCCGGTTGCCGAAAAAGAGGGCATCAAACTCGGTATTCACCCCTGCGATCCGCCCGTTCGCGAGCTGGCCGGCATTCCTCAGCTTTTCCGTTCTTTCGATGCGTTCAAGCGTCTGATAGAGATCGTGGATTCACCGGCGAACGGTATCGAGTTCTGCCAGGGAACCTTTGCAGAAATGGAAGATGGGAAAGGAGACGGCATCTACGAGATGATTGAGTACTTCGTGAAGCGCAAGAAGATGATCTACGTTCATTTCCGCAACGTCTCCAGTCCCGTGCCCAAGTTCCACGAGGAGTTCATCAACACAGGCTATGTGGATATGACTCGAGCCATCAAGATTTACTACGAGAACGGTTACGACAGCTTCTTCATTTCCGACCATGTGCCCACGACCTGGGGAGATTCCCCCTGGCGGCACAACGGTCACGCCTTCGCAAGCGGATACATCCAGGCTCTGCTCGACGCGGTGAAAAAGATGTAGAGTGCAGCGGCAACCTGCCAAGGCTGCAACAGGGTCCTCGATCCGAAAGCTATCTCGAACGGATTCCGGTAGATCGCCTAGGCGATCTACCGCGGAAGCTGGAATTCGGGGTTGTT
>CAZLRN010000316.1:0-5855 GCA_964561715.1 uncultured Spirochaetales bacterium | reverse complement strand
TTGGGCCGATGGCGGAGGGGGGACTCCATATACGCTGGAAAAGGACTGCTCCGGATTGCCTGCTGCGGCGAAGCTCGGAATCGCCTTGGTCCATTGGGCTTCGACCGGGATAAAGGCGGATACATCGCCGCTGGCTTCACGCTGCATAAGCATGGGCAAGCCCTCCTCGAACTCCATTACACAACTATCGTTCCGAAACTCGATTTCGAAGGGGCCGTAATTATAGCTGTCCAATCTGTAGAGCGGGCCTTCCTGCCTCGGACTCTCGGCTTCGAGGTCCAGGTACCAGTATTGGAAGCTAAACCTGTAGCCCTTCTCGAATTTCTCCACCCCTAGCGCGTAGGCTTTGACATCTATGATAGCGCTGTAGGCTCCTGAGACACCCGGGCTTCCACTCCGTTTGAAGAGGTAGAGCTCATCGGAATCATAATCCACCGCACAACCCTCTTCGTCGAAGGAAAGTGCCAGAGAATCCTCATCCGGCGAGGCCTGGTAAAGGGGAGTCTCGAGCTCCGGCGCTTCGAATGCAATCTCCTCCTCTTTTATATAAAGCTGAAACAGATAGCCGCCGGTCGCCTGTTCCATCACGTTCAGCCTCATAGGCATCTCGTCAAATGTTCCGCCATACGAACCTGCTATTTGGGATTCCTGTGCTGCAATTGGGATCACAGCGAAGAGAAGGAGCAGGAGAAGGAGCAAAAGAAGAGAGGCAAATGTCCTGGTTTTCATTTCTGAATTGTACACTATCCGGCAGTTACGATGAAGTGGACACTGACACGTATGAGTCTATCCTTTCTCCAATAGACTCTCGCTCGGATTCCCGTTTGGATTGCCGTTAGGATTCCCGTTCGGATTTCCGCTTAACCTTGACAGATTTCCTCGCCCCCTCTAGAGTACGTAACACCATACCAGGAACGAACGTCTCTGGGGCTTGCGGCACAGAGACGTGCCGGTGGACTATTCAAACGGTAGACTAAGGAAACACTTATGGATCTTGAGGAACTGAAAGGGGTTGCGAGAAAGATTCGCACTAACATCATTCGCATGGTCGGTGTCGACAAAAAGGGGCATCTGGGAGGCTCCTGTTCCGTTGTCGATGTCGTGGCGGCGCTCTACTTTCACAAGATGCGCCTGGATCCCAAGAATCCCAATTGGAAAGAACGGGATCGCTTTCTCCTGAGCAAGGGCCACGCGGCCTTGGCTCAGTACGCGGCCCTGGCCGAGCTGGGCTACTTCTCCGAAAAAGAGCTCGACACGGTAAAAAAGCTCGGATCACACCTCCAGGGCCATCCCGACATGAAAGAAACTCCTGGAATCGAAGCCAACACCGGATCCCTGGGTCAGGGCCTGTCGATAGCCTGCGGCATGGCGGCGGGCTTGAGAATCGACGGAAGCAAGAGCAGGGTTTACTGCGTTGTGGGAGACGGTGAGATGGACGAGGGACAGATCTGGGAAGCCGCAATGGCCGCCTCCGTTTTCAAGCTCGACAATCTCGTGGCGATTCTGGACAAGAACGGTCTCATGGCAACAGGTCCCATCGAGGAACGCTTCGACACCAATCCCGTTGTGGACAAATGGAAGGCTTTCGGGTGGTGGGTCAGAGAGATAAACGGTCACGAGATGAAGGAGATCGTGGATGCCCTGGACCAAGCGGATGGCATAACAGGCAGACCCAAGCTCATTGTTGCCTACACGGTCAAGGGAAAGGGAGTGTCTTTCGCTGAAAATCAGGCCGCCTTCCACAACGGCCAATTGACTCAGCAACAGTACGATCAGGCGCTCAGCGAGCTGGCGCTCTAGGAGGGGGAGGAGAAGAATGCAAAATCCGAGAGAGATTTACGGAAGAACTCTGGTGGAGCTTGGCAGAGAAAACAAACGCATTGTGGTCTGCGATGCCGATTTGAGCAAATCCACAATGAGCTGCTACTTTCAGGAGACCTTCCCCGAGCGATTTTTCGAGATGGGCATCGCCGAAGCCAACATGACCTCCTTTGCCGCCGGGCTGTGCCTCGCCGGCAAAATCCCCTTTGTGAACTCCTTTGCAGTTTTCGCCTCGGGACGGGCCTACGATCAGATCCGCCAGGGAATCTGCATTCCCAGCCTCAACGTCAAGATCATCGGCTCCAGCACAGGGCTTTCCGACTTCGGGGACGGCTCGACCCACCAGTCTGTTGAGGACGCCGCCATCATGAGAGCGATTCCAAACATGACCGTCCTCGTGCCGGTTGACGCTATCGAGACGGCAAAAATGACTCGGGCCATGTCCGAGTACGACGGACCTGTCTATATGCGGGTAAACCGCAACGATATGCCGGATCTCTATCCGGAGGACAAAGAATACTCGATAGGCCAGATGCTCACACTGCGGGAAGGCACGGATGTGGTGGTTTTTGCAAACGGCATCATGGTCTCGAAAGCCCTGGAAGCGGCTGAAAAGCTGTCAGCCGAAGGCATCTCTATCCGGGTTGTCAATGTGAGCACCCTCAAACCGGCCGATGAGAGCGCCCTACGCGGCCTCGCCCAAGGCATGAAGGGGGTGGTAACGGCAGAAGAACACTCCCTCATCGGCGGCTTGGCGAGCGTCGTCACCTACGCCCTGCGAGGCATGGGAGTGCCCGTGTTTCCAATTGGAATAGAAGACCGCTTCGGTCAATCGGCTTACGGCTACGAAGAGCTATTGAGCCATTATGGACTGACCACCGAAAGCATCGTTCGATCGGCAAAGAGCTGTCTTGAGTAGCACACCTTAGAAGGTCTAGTTCTTATAAGCCCTCAGCACGTAGGTAGCGCCGTTTCCACTTGCGTCATCCACGCGTACGGTGATTGCGTTTCCGCTGGGAGCTAGAACAAGGGTTTCAGCATCGGGGGCAATGACAGCAACCGTTCCTGCGCTATTGGTGAAGTTCCCGCTGTTAAAAACCTCGAAGCTTACATTGTACGACATTGGGATGAGCTTCACGGTATAGCTTTGACCAGAAGACACGCCAAACCTGTAGAAGCTGCTTCCGGTGTTGACCTGGCACCAGTTGCTTTTCTCTTCGAAGAGCAATACGGGGCTCCCCACAGATCCCTCGGAAGTAACAACCTCCATGCTGAAGAATACTCCGGAGCCCTCAACCAGCATTGCAGCACAAAACCATACCAGTTGCAAAGTTCGTCTAACGGGTCATAGCTTGTAATTCTCGGCTCACTATCCTTAAAAATCTATGAGAAAGCTCTTGATCTCATAGGGCTTCACTTCGAAACGAATCGTACCCTCGGTCGATCTCTTGCCATGCCGGCGCTCCAGGAGATCACACTCCTGGCATGATCGAATCGGCAGATCACTCTCGATCTGGACGCTTCCCCTTCCGCCGGAGTACTCGTGAAGCCTCAAGACCAAGGCCTCTCCGTGCTCGGCTTTCTTGACCGCGTCGATCAACACGGCAGGGGATTCGCCCCTTGCAGCCTCGAGGCGGAAGATCGAGAACGATGACCTCTCGAAGCTGCCGGCTACATAGCGAAGAGGGTTGTTGAGTTGCCACGCCTCGATGACGGTAGCGCCGTGGATCCAGTCTCCCGCATGGGGGAGCAGAGAGTAGGTAAAACGGTGCTCTCCGCGATCAGCCTCCGGGTCGGGAAAAACAGCGCATTTCAGCAAAGTCAGTCGCATAACGTTTCCCTTGATGTCGTAGGTTGCTTCTGTGTTTCGAACCTCGACGGGAAAAGCCGCCTTGAGAAGCTTCTGCCTCTCCTGCCAGTCGATTCGGGTGATAAAATCGATCCTCCTGCTTTTGGCGTAAAGGATCAGATCCTGCTCGATCACCGATTCTTTATACCTCCAGGCAAACCGGACAACCGCTCGCAGCGGTCCTTTCTCGGTAACCTCGACCTTCTCCAGGTGATCTACCTCTTCCCTCTTCTCCTGATAGAAGGCATCGATGCCCCAGGCGTCCTTGCCTCTGAGCGGCTTGTCCTCGAATATCTGGAAGATGTTGCCTCGCCCACCGGCCAGCACCTCTCTCTCCTCGTCAACATCATAGATCGAAACGAGCTGGCCGCTTGGGTTCCACTTGATTTTGTAATGAGGCGAGGTGATTTCCAACTCAGAGACTTCGAAGGGACGTTTCCCCTCCTCTCCGCCCTCGCCGGCTTCGAACCGAATTGCTGCGAATCCCATCGAGGGGAGCTCGGCGACTTCGACGATCCACCCCGCACCCGATCTTTGAGCCTTTAGGGCTCGGCCCTCTGCATCGACCCATAGAACTCCTTCGAGCCCGGATGCGACCAATCCACGGCGAGAAAGGCCCTGTCCAGCGCGGAGAGCAGCAGCTCTCGCTCAGGCCGGTTTTCCGGTAGGATAGCGATCGTCTTGAGGACGGCCTTTGCCGTAAAGTAGAGATCGTCCGATTCGGGGTCCAGCCAGCAGATCTCCGCACGCCGTATCTTATGATCCGGCTCGAAATCCCGCTGTTCTCCCTTGAGCCCGGAGCAGATCCGCAGGTGCAGCCGGACGTTTGTCCCAGCAAATCCATCGGAAAAAAAACCTCCTGATGGTTGGCATCCACACCCTGGTAGGGAGATTCATTCAGATAGAGGAGGGACTCGAAGCCTGTCTGCTGTCCTATGTTCGTGTAGCCAAGATCGAAGAGGCCGACGACGGTTCTGCCCTTCCACTGCTTCGGTATCTCCACATCAGCGGCGAGCCAGGCGTATTGATCCATGCCCCCCAGCGTTCGCCGACTTTCAGCTCGGCCCACTCGCCCTCTTTCGGGGGTCGGGCTCCGATCTCTCCCGAATCGGGCCGAAACTGAAACGAGGGAATAGCGACCGCATCCCTGTAGCGAAAACCGTTCAACTCTACAAGGCGTTCGTTGAGCTTTACTTCTGTAAAGAACATAGGCTATCCTCCGAGGCAAGTAGTGTATAAGAAATCGAAGATTTCAGAGATCGACGACCCTTGCGGTTCGAACGGACCGGTCCGCCGCCTCGACAATTCGCAGGCTGTTTACAGCGTCTTCCAGTTGCTCGGTGAGATCGAGATCCCCGTCTATGGATTCGAGAAAGAATCGCTGCTCCCGATCGCAGAGCTCCTGATGGTCAGGTTCGTCAGACATGTCGATTATTTCGTCCTCCCGCTCGAACTTCCCGTCGCCTGTCAGAGCAGAATGGTGAATCCGAAGGCTATTGGTCCTGGTATGGGTCTCCAGATCTGACGAGCCGCTCTTGGGGCTGATGATGCTGACACAGCCCTTTGGACCCACGATATCCTTCACAAAAAAAGCGGTCTCGCTTATCATCGGGCCCCATCCCGCCTCGTACCATCCAACAGATCCATCGTCGAAAACAACCTGGAGCTGTCCATAGTTGTACATATCGAGGTCGATCTCGTCTGAGAGCCTGGCGCCAATGGCGTGAACTCTTATCGGCTTAGCCCTCGAGACCTGACACATCACATCCACGTAGTGGACGCCACAATCGACGATCGGTGAAAGGCTCTTCATGAGATTCTTGTGGCCAGACCACGATTTTCCGCTGCTCTGCTGGTTTAGGTTCATCCGCATAGCCAGAGGTTTTCCGAGGTTCTGTGCGATTTCGATGAATTTTTTCCAGGAGGGGTGGTGCCGGAGGATGTAGCCCACCACCACCTTTTTTTGGGTCTTCAAAGCTGTCTCAGCAACAGCTTGGGCTGCAGCCACATCATGGGCGAGGGGCTTTTCGACGAAGACATGGGCGCCTGCCTCGAGAGATTTGACGGCAAACTCGGCGTGGGTGTCCGGAAAGGTATTGATGGAGACGGCGTCGGGTTTTGTCGAAGCCAAGGCTCCCTCGAAGCTGTCGAACTCTGGTAAGCCCCCCAGCGCGCGAGACAACTC
>CAZLRN010000315.1:0-5864 GCA_964561715.1 uncultured Spirochaetales bacterium | reverse complement strand
GAAAAAGCTTGCCATCGGCCGCGGGGAGATGCTTCAATCCGGCGAGCACGGAACAATCCTGGCCGTGGGCTCTACGGTATACCCGGCTCTGGAGGCAGCGGAGGCGCTTTCTCGAGAGGGCATCTCTTTTTCCGTGGCGAATGCCCGCTTTGTCAAGCCGCTGGATTCGAGTCTTTTCCTGTCTCCCTCGCGCTCGACGGAATGCCTCGTAACTGTCGAGGAGAACGTTCTGGCGGGAGGATTCGGTAGCGCCGTGCTCGAGAAGCTCTCTGAAGCGGGCTGTGAGAGCCTCAAGGTCCTGCGCATCGGGCTACCCGATCGGTTCATCGAACATGGGCGGCAGGAGAACCTTCGCGCTGAGCTCGGTATCGACTCTGATGGAATCGCCGCTCGGATTAGAGAGTTTTATATGTCCCAGGAATACGGGATCCCCGCAATAAAGGAGGCTGTAGGGCGATGAAACTACCGGCCGTTTTCGAGAGATACCGCAAAGATATTGACAATGAGCTCTTATTGGTGTTCCGCAAAAAAAGCCTCTCACTCTACGACATGATGCGCTATCACATGGGCTGGATCGACGAGGACGGGACTCCGCTGCCGGAATCAACGGGAAAGGCGCTTCGGCCCACTCTCTGCCTTATGGCCTGCGAGGCTGTCAGCGGGCACTACGAGCAGGCTCTTCCCGCGGCTGCCGCTGTCGAGCTGGTGCACAACTTCTCCTTGATTCACGACGACGTGCAGGACGACGACCGCGAGCGGCGCCACCGTCCAACTGTGTGGAGCATTTGGGGCAAGCCCCAGGCCATCAACGCGGGAACGGGAATGCGTATTCTCGCCAGCCATGCTATCCGCGGTCTGGGGCGCAGCAAGATCCCCCTGCATAAGCAAGCCCGACTTTTGGCCCTTATCGACGAAACCACTCTCAGACTCATCGAGGGTCAGTACCTGGACATCAGCTTCGAAACCCGTATGGAGGTAGGCATCGCCGATTACCTGGAGATGATCGAAGGAAAGACATCCGCCCTGATCGCCTGCTCTCTGCAATCCGGCGCTCTGGTAGGCAGCGACGACGAGAAACAGATCGCAACCTTCGGCGAAATCGGCCGGAATCTGGAAATTGCCTTCCAGATCAGGGATGATATCTTCGGGATTTGGGGTAGAGAGAGCACGACCGGCAAGCCGGAGGCAAGCGACATCTATCATAAGAAAAAAACCCTCCCCCTCATTCATGCCATGGCAATCAAAAACAACGGTTACCATGAGGAGCTTCGAAGTATCTATGCCTGTCCGGAATTGAAGGACGATGACGTGAAAAGGGTACTGAAGATCCTTAATGACGCGGGTTCACAGTCCGTTGCGCAGGCGATGGTGGAGACCTATTCGAATGCGGCGATTAAAAGGCTGGAAGCCTTGAAGATAAGCTCCAAATCCAGGACGAATTTCGAGGAGGTGATTCACTTCCTGGCCGGGAGGAGCTGCTGAAATGAATCAGAGGCTCGTAAAAGCGAACGAGGAGAGAAAAGGGGAGCATCTCGAGATCGCTCTCCGCGGCGAAATCGATTTCGAGGGCGTGAGCACCGGATTGGAGCGCTACAGGTTCGAGCACTGTGCTCTGCCCGAGATCGATCTGGAGAGCGTCGATCCTTCGACCCATCTCTTCGGTAAATACCTCTCCGCCCCGATTTTAATCTCCTCGATGGTCGGCGGCATCGAGGCGGCGGGGCACATCAACCGGAATCTGGCCAAAGCTGCGCAAAGCCTCGAGCTGGCATTCGCCGTGGGATCACAGCGCTGCGCCATCGAGAACCCGGACACCGCAGAGACCTATCGCGTCAGAGAAGTCGCGCCGGAAATCCCGCTCTTTGCAAATCTCGGCGCCGCACAGCTGAACTGCGGGTACGGCGTCGAGGAGTGCAGGAGAGCCGTTGAGATGATCGACGCCGATGGTCTCATCCTGCATCTCAATCCCCTGCAGGAGGCTCTCCAATCCGGGGGTAACACCGACTTTTCCGGATTGAAGTGGAGAATAGAGCAGGTTTGCCGGGAGCTGGCGCTTCCCGTGATAGTCAAAGAGGTGGGTTGCGGGATCTCCGGTAGAGTGGCGCGATCGCTCGTAGAGTCAGGAGTCAGCGCCATCGACGTGGCGGGGGCGGGGGGCACGTCTTGGAGCCGGGTGGAGGGGCAGCGCGCCGGATCGGAGTTCCTGAAAAACCTCGCCGAGGCCTTCGGCACCTGGGGAATCCCCACGGCGGAGTGCATCGTCGGCGCAAGGCGTGCCGCACCTGATGTAACCCTCATTGCCAGCGGGGGCGTGAGGGGCGGCCTGGACGTAGCGAAGAGCATCGCCCTGGGCGCCGATCTGGCCGGTATGGCCGCCCCATTGATCAGAGCTGCGGATCTCTCGTTGGAAGCGGTGTTGGAGCTGTTGCGGAAGATCATCCAGGAGTTGAGAATTGCCATGTTCTGTGCAGGATGCCAGGGGCTTCAGGAGCTCAGGGGAGCTGTTCTTGTCAAGGAGAAAGCCTGAAATGGGGCTCACCTGGCGCCTCTCAGCCAGCCTGGCGAAATACGTTTTCAGAATGGGGCTCCGGGGAATGAAACGCTTCCCCTACGTTCTCATGCTGGAGCCTCTCTTCCGCTGCAATCTCTCCTGCTCGGGCTGCGGTCGGATCAGGGAGTACCGGGACCACATGAAAAAAATCCTCTCCGTCTCCGATTGCCTCTCCGCCGTTCACGAGGCGGACGCCCCGGTGGTCAGCATAACCGGGGGCGAGCCCCTCATTCATCCGGGAATCGCGGAAATCGTGGGGGAAATCCTCGATGAGCGGCGTTTCGTCAATCTCTGCACCAATGGCCTGCTCCTGCAGGAGGCATTGGATCGCTTCACTCCCGGCCACCGCTTCTCCTTTGTCCTGCATCTCGACGGCATGGCCCCGCGACACGACGCTTTCGCAGGTCGTGCAGGGGTTTTCGATACGGTGGTATCCGGTATCAGAGCCGCAAAGAGAGCGGGATTTCGGGTGCTCATTAACTGCACAATCTACAGGGCAACCGATCTGTCTGAGCTGCAGCAGCTGTTCGAGCTGCTGGTGGACCTCGGCGTTGACGGAGTCATGGTCTCTCCGGCGTTCAGCTACGAAGCAGTAGGAGACGATGTCTTCCTCACAAGGGATGAGATAACGGAGGAGTTCCGGTCCATCTTTGCCCTTGCTGCAGGAATACCCTACTACAACAGCCCGATCTATCTCGAGTTTCTAGCGGGAGATCGGGATCTTCAGTGCAGTCCCTGGAGCACACCGACCCGAAATCCCGTGGGTTGGAAGAAGCCCTGCTACCTCATTACCGACGATCACTGTGCCACCTTTCGGGAGCTACTCGAGGAGACCCAGTGGGAAAAATACGGAGTGGGCAATGATCGCCGGTGCGCCAACTGCATGGTGCACTGCGGATTCGAAGCCAGCGCGCTGAGTCATGGAGGAAAAGGTGTGAGAGATCTCCTGAGACTTGCCCGCTGGGCCTTTTCATCCGGCTTCTGAGCCGTACAGCTGAGCAATCGGTGAGACGGTGATGGATAGGCATTATGATAGCGCTGCTTGGATCGATCAGAAAAGAAACCGATTGTCTGCTCGCCAGGATCGAGGATCCGAAGGCGCTGAACAGAGGAGGAGCTCACCTCTGTCTCTGGCGAGGCAGGCTGGCGCAACGTGAGGTATTGCTGGCGAGAACAGGAATGGGTAAAAGAAGAGCCGAAGTCGCGGGGCGATATGTTCTTCAAAACTTCGAGATCTCCGGGATCGTGTCCTTTGGCTTTTGCGGAGCTCTTACAAACGAGCACCGCCCCGGCGATGTAGTTGTTTGCACCGAGCTCACCACCCTCTCGGAGTTGCCGCCGTTGAGACCGGGTTGGAAGGATTTAGAAGAATATGGCGTGAGCCTAGGACGTGGTGTGACAGTGGATCAACCGGTAACGGAACCTGCTAACAAACGGAGATTGGGCAGGCGTCTTCAGGCGGATATCGTCGATATGGAGAGCTATTGGATTGGCCGGCTTGCTCGACGTATGAATGTTCCCTTTTTTGTGGTACGCGTGGTCATAGACGGACTCGAGGACAGATTGCCCGACTTCAGCCGATTTGTCGATGACGAGGGAACGGTGCTGGTCATAGAGGCGCTCCGCTATTTATTTTCGCATCCTTCCATTTGGGCGGAGACATTACGGATGAGGAAGCGATTAGCAGCAGCCCGGCGTAGCCTCGCGGATTTTATCGAAACAGCCGTGGAGCGATTCTGATGGAGAGAGCTGGATGAAGGCGCTTGTAACGGGGGCCACTGGATTCATAGGTGCGAATCTCACCCGCGAGCTCGTCAATCAGGGATTCCGGGTGCGATGCCTGGTCCGGCCGGACAGCGATACGCGCTATATCGACTCGGTAAACGCCGATCAGGTTGTGGGGGACCTATTGGACAGATCGTCTCTGGAAAGGGCGGTGGAGGGATGTGAGGTGCTCTTTCACACTGCCGCATTCTACTCCTTCTGGACGCCCCGTCCTGCGATCGTCTATGAGACCAACGTCGGGGGTACGATGAATATCCTCACAGCTGCCCTGAGAAAAGGTATCAAGAGAGCGGTTTTCACGAGCACGGAATCCACAGTTGGCATCAACGGCTCTGGCCCGGGAACAGAGCAAGCCGTGGCTTGCGAAAACGAAACCTTCGGACACTATAAAAAATCCAAAATACGGGCCGAAAAGCTCGCACTGCAGGCCAGCCACGAAGGGCTTCCCCTGATAGTGGTAAATCCCACAATGCCGGTCGGGCGATACGATTCGAAGCCCACCCCATCGGGACAGGTCATAGTAGATTTCCTAAACCGCAGAATGCCCGCCTGGGTAGACGCCGGATTGAACGTGGTGGATGTCGAAGACGTCGCAAAAGGCCATTTCCTCGCCCTCGATCGCGGCAGAGTCGGCGAAAGATATCTTCTGGGCAATAGAAACCTCACGTTCAGAGAGATACTCGATATCCTCGAGAATGTATCCGGACAAAAGGCGCCCAAGCTTCGGCTTCCACTCTGTACGGCTCTGGGCGCGGCTTACGTAGACGAGGCTTTTAGCGGCAGGATCATGGGCAGAACTCCCCGTATCTGTGTCGCAGCGGTCAGAACGGCGGGCAAGAAAAGGCATTTCGACTGCTCCAAGGCGGTCAGGGAACTGGGGCTTCCTCAATCCCCGATCGAAGGGGCCTATAAAAAAGCTGTCGAATGGTTTGTGGAGAATGGATACGTGGAATCTAAATATAGAAAAGGCATGCCAATCAAAGGGGGACATCATGCATAGTGGAGAGCCTTCGGTCCTCACAGCTCGTAGAGATGTGGCTCAAGGCATGGAGAGGGCGAGAAACTGCCTTCTTGAGATGCAAAACCTGGAGGGCTTCTGGGTCGGGGAGCTCGAGGCAGACGCCTCGGTTACGGCGGGCTACATCCCTCTCATGCTCTATATGACCGGCCGCATCAACTCCGAAAGAAAGAGCAAGGTCATCCGTTTTGTTCGAAGCAAGCAGAGGCGCGATGGTTCGTGGAGCTGCTTTTTCGATGGTCCCGGTGATCTCAACGTCTCCATCCAGTGCTATTTTGCGCTCAAGCTAGGAGGGCTGTCCCCGCGTGAGCCGTGTATGGAGAAGGCCCGGCGATTCATTCTCGACAGAGGAGGGATCAGCTCCGCCAACACGCTGACCAAGATCTGGCTGGCCCTGTTCGGACAGTTTCCATGGCAGGGAACGCCATCGATGCCCCCTGAGATCATCTTGCTTCCCAACTGGTTCTACTTCAACATCTACGAATTTGCCAGCTGGTCACGGGCGACCCT
>CAZLRN010000314.1:4466-5865 GCA_964561715.1 uncultured Spirochaetales bacterium | reverse complement strand
TTACCGAAGACGGAGCATCGAACGATTGCTCGCTCTCTTCGGAGAAAACCCGGAACAGCTGCTCGAAGTTTCAAAGGTGTTGGGGGGTACCCCCTTTGAGCTGGGCGACGTTTCTGTTCGACTACAAATTTTTCCCAAGATCGAAGCCCTTATCGTCCTTCATAGAGGTGATGACGAGTTTCCACCGGAAGCACAGATTCTCTACAGGGATGATGTGATCAACTTTCTGACCCTGGAAGATGTAGCGGTGCTTTCTGGAGTGTTGGCCAGCCGTCTTTCGAAGGCAAAGAAACAGATGAATCTTTGAGGGTCGCTTTTCATCCATGTTGAATCCCCTTAAAAGAAAGCTACAAGAGAACTGGATCATCATCAAAGGTTTTCGAGGAAATGCCAGGGCTTGCCTATTGATGGAGCCCCTCTGGGGGATCCCCTTCAATCTCTACATCCCCTACGCATCCGTCTACATGTTGGCCTTGGGCTGCACAGATACGCAGGTGGGCATCATCACATCGGTGGGACTGGGCTTCCAAATGGTTTTTTCTCTTGTCGGAGGCTATGTCACAGACAAGCTGGGCCGGCGCCGTACGAGTCTGATCTTTGATCTGATCGGCTGGAGCATTCCCAATCTTATATGGGCTGTCTCTCGAAACTTCAACTATTTTATCGTGGCAGCGGTGGTGAACGCCGTTTTTCGCATTGTTCATACCTCATGGACCTGCCTACTGGTGGAGGACACCACACCGGAACAACGCGTGCATGTCTACACATGGATATATGTGGCCGGCATCCTGGCGGGTTTCTTTTCGCCCATTGCAGGTGCCCTCGTCAAGAGCTTCACCCTGGTGCCGGCGGTGAGGGGGCTCTACGTTTTTGGATTTATCTCCATGACATTCATGTTTTTCATGAGAAACGCCCTAACGAGGGAAACCAAGACCGGCCTTCGAAAGCGGGAAGAGGTGAAGCATTTCCGCTTCAGAGAGACAATCCAGGAACACAGAACCATACTGCTCGGTTTGCTCAAAAGCCCACTCACCCTCATCTCCTTCACCCTAGTGATCATCACCAATATTCATATCACGATCAAAAGAACCTTTCTCGCCATTCTCCTCACAGAGGGACTGGGATTTCCCAAGGAGGCAGTCGCCATTTTCCCAGCGATTCATTCTGTCGTGATGCTGTTGGTCTTTTTCTTTGTGATGCCTTCGATGGCTCGGTTGGGCGCCAAGCGATCGCTTCTGGTTGCCTATCTGAGCCTGATCGTCGGCTACCTGGTGCTCGTCTTCTCCCCTTATAAGAGTTATGCGGTGGTCATCATAAGCACTGTGGTGACTGCCTTCGGTACCGCGGTGGCGTTCCCCTTCTCGGAGGCACTCCTGCAGAACTCGATCGCCGACACAGA
>CAZLRN010000314.1:0-4456 GCA_964561715.1 uncultured Spirochaetales bacterium | reverse complement strand
CACTGACCGCGCCAAGCTCATCTCTATCCTCTATGTATTCCTCTTTGCCGTCTCGACCCCCTTCGGGTATATCAGCGGCGTGCTCTCCTCCGTGGCCAAGTATCTTCCCTTTGTACTGCTGGCGGTGGTTCATATCGTTGGGATTGTGCTGTTAGGCCTTTTTGCCCTCTTTGAGAGGCGTGGCAGAACAACCGAACTCAGGGGGTGATCAGCCCGGGCTCATGCCGCAAAGAGAGAGGCCGCGCATGATTTCAAGGCTTTCTCTCTTGCTCCCAGCGCTCGATGTATTTGAGTCCTACCCCGAATATTTTGAACGCGTCGTCCTGAGGAGCGTAGCCTAGAAGCTCCCGTGTGGTTGTGATGTCGAGACGCTTGAATCGATTGTCTGAAATCCCATGGGCGATGGCAAAAACGATATCCGGCGTTTCGATGCATCGAAGCAGAAGCTGGCATAGGTCTCTCTTCGAAACAAAGGTGCTCATATTTCTGGCGTTTATTCGGTCTTCCTCCCACTCCCCGTTGCCCTCCCAGGTGCCCACTCGGACCGCAATGCAGGGCAATCCCTCGGCATGAGCAAAGTAATGGCACAGGGCCTCGCCGAAGCACTTAGAAACCCCATACAGGGTCATCGGGCGGACCGGAGAATCGGCATCCACCTGAACATCCAGGGGATAGCCGTCGGCGGCGCGAACCGAGCTCGTGTAGACTACCCGCCGGCATTGCTGATCCTTGGCTGCTCGGAAGATGTTGTAGGTCCCGATGATGTTGGACTCGAGAATACCATCGTAAAAGCCGGCCCTCGGAGAGGCGAGGCCACCGATGTGCATGACGACATCGATACCGCTGCACGCCCTCCGGCAGGCCTCGGCATCTTTGAAATCGAGCTCGATCACCTCATGTTTGCCGGGTTCCTTGAGCTTGGCTCTATGATGAACGGCCAGACGCAGATCGTAGCGATCCCCTACGTATGCGCGAAAGGCGCTCCCGATTCTTCCGGCAGCGCCGGTGACGAGGATACGGCGTTTCGACATGTTCCTCTCCCCTTTTGACGAACTGGAGGGTTCTTTCCAGTGAGTTTCAGCCTTTTATTGAGCCTTCCATAAGGCCCTGGATGAAGTAGCGCTGGAGGATAAAATATAGGGTCATGGGAATGATGATGGAGAGCACCATCACCGCAGACATCGGTCCCAGAGCCCAGGATTGCTCCTCCTGGTTGATCATCATGATGCCTATCGGCAGAGTCGTGGAACGACGTCTGGTATTGAGGATGAGGGCGTAGAGGAACTCTCCCCAGCAGTTGAGAAAGGAGATGATACCCGCTGCCACCATTCCTCCCAGCGAGAGGGGTAGAAAGATTCTGTAGTAGATAGTGAAACGGTTGCATCCATCGATGAACGCAGAATCCTCCATCTCTTTTGGAATTTTGAGAAAGCTCGCATAGATGATAAAGAGAGGCACAGGCATATAGACGGCTGTGTAGGGCAGTATGAGGCCAATGTTAGTGTTCTTTATCCTCATCGCCGTTTCCATCATAAAGATGGGAATCACTGTGATAATGAGAGGGATCGACACAACAAATGAAATGAAGAAGATGATGAACTTTTTCCCAAAGAAATCGATCCGAGCCAGCCCGAAAGCGGCCAGCGAGCCAAGAAAGAGGGTGAGAGAGACAGAGACGATCGTTACGACAACGCTGTTTTTGAAGAAAGAGAAAAAATCGGTCTTAAGCCCTGTGAAGACCCGCTGGTAGTGATCGGTGGTAGTTCTGAGGGGAACCAGAGTGGCAGGTATCCTGTAGATTTCCTTATTGTCTTTTATGGAGGTGAATACGGTTTGGAGGAGGGGAACCAGGAAGAGAAAGAGAAGTATTAGAATAACCGTATTTCCCAAGACAATTCCGAATCTGCTACCTTTCACCATAGCCATAACGTTCGCCTTTACCGTTAAAAATCTTTGCTTTTCAAGCCCTTTCTGCCCTGTTGATATAGAAGTTGATGGCAAAAAGAACAATGATGATCACAGACATGAAGTAACCCATTGCCGAGCCGATTCCCATATCATAGTTGAGAAACGCAGCACGGTACGTAGCGACATAGAGGGTCAGCGTGGCGTTGGCAGGGCCTCCTGCGTTGTTGACGCCACCGGCTCCGGTCATCGCCACAACCTGGGCGAAGAGCTTGATAGAGGTGATGATGGCCAGTATTCCGACGACGAGATAGGTTTCTCTGAGATTGGGAATTAGGATCCTGGTGATCCGCTGCAATCGGTTGGCCCCATCGATAATGGATGCCTCGATCACAGACTGGGGGATAGTCTGCAATCCGGCCATGAAGAGAAGCCCGATGAATCCGATTCTCTGCCACACCGTGACGAAGATGATAACGTTGAGAGCAGAAGAGGGATCGTTCATCCAGTCTCTGACCCAGGTGGACAGTCCGAGGTAATCCTTCAGAAAGCTGTTCACCAGACCCCACTGAGGATTCAGCATGAAGAGGAACATGAAGCATGACATGGAAACGGGAATGGCCATCGGCACAAAAAGGACGATCTTGGAAACCTTCGATGCCAGCAGATCCGCGCTGGAAAAGAGAAGCCCCACGAAGAATCCCAGAACAAAAATCGTAGGCACGTAGACCAGGAAGAAATAGAACGTATTGCCTATCGCCTTTATGAAAGAGGGCATTTGCAGAATCTCTACAAAGTTTCTGAAGCCGACAAAGGTCGGGCTCTTGTCATAGACAAAGTCGTACTCTTGAAAACAGAGGATGAAGGTGTGAACGATGGGGTAGATCATGAACAGGAAGAGAAAAAGGAAGGCCGGAAGGACAAAACTCCAGCCTGCAAGGTTGTCTCGAATGATCCTCTTTATGCTCTTCACTTCTCTTCTCGTAGAGAACTGTGGGGCTCTCCCGTTGGCCGGGAGAGAATACAGCTCCGCCGGCCGAAAAGCGCTCTTTCCGACCGGCGAGCTGAAAATTGTTCTATTACTTTACAACCGTTAGATTGAGCTTGGAGGCTCTTTCTCTCAGCTGCTTTGTCGCTTCCTCAGGCGTGATGGCCGAAGTTACCAGAGACTGCTCGATCTCGAAGATAAGGCTGTTCAACTTCTCACCATCAACCCACGGGTGGTCGCCTACGGTTTTGGGATTGGAGAGCCATTTCTGAATACCGGAGAAATCGGCGCTCAAGCCGTCGTAATTCCTGTACATGCTGGGAAGCTTGCCGTACTCCTCGGCTCCAAACTTGGAAAACTCCTTGTTCAGCCCCTGCTCCATCATGAAGGCCCAGGCCACATCCTTGACCTTGGTTCCCTTGGGAATGTAGGTGTTGTGGGCGTATATGAAGGAGCCGTTTTTCTCCTCACCGGGGAATGGAAGAAGGATTGCAGCATCTCCTATTTTGGCCTTTGCCTCAATGGCACGAGAAGCCGCCTCGCATATAATGGCCACCGTCCCGGCCATCAAGCCCTCACGCCCAGCGTTGGTATTCGTGATGGTGCCTTTGCTGCCGTAGCCGTCATTGGTCACCTTCTTTATAAAGCTGAAGATGTCCACGATTTCAGGAGCATTTAAGTTTGGGCTTTCGTCCGAATTATAGGCCTTGCCGCCGAGACAGTTTACAGCAAAGAAGAGCTGCTGATCGCCGAAGTTGGTGAAATTCCAGGAGAAGCCGTACACGTCCTTTACTCCTCCGGTTCCCTTGGTAAGCTTCTTGGAGAACTGGTAGAGCTCCTCGAGGCTCTTCGGGCTTGAAACGGTGCTGCCGCTCCCGAGCCCGGCTGCGCTCATCATATCCCTGTTGGCTTGCAAGGACATGCCCTCAACCATGAAGGGAATCGCGTAGTAATCATTACCCCGCTTGGGAAGCTCCACAGAGTGGGTAAGGAATTTGTCTCGAGAGAACTCGCCTTTATAGAAGTCGTTCCAGGGAACAAGAAGATCTTTAAAGGCGAACTTGGCAATCTGTGTCGTCGCTCCTCCGAAGCAGAGATCCACGTTCACATCCCCGGCCGACCAGTTGAGCATATAGGCATCAAGGGATGTCTGAGCTGAAACCTCTATTTTGACGTTGGGATGATCGGCCATGAACTTTTTAGCCGAAGCCTCCATGGGGAATTTCTGCAGTATCCAGCCCGATGCCTCGATCTTGAGGGTCACGTTTTCTTTGGTCCAATCCGTGGCGGCTTTCTCTTCGGGTTGTCCGCCGGAAAAGGCGAATGGCAAAGGAAGCAGCAGTAGAACGAGGCTGAACAAGACAAGATTTTTCATCTTAGACCTCCTATTTGTATTGAGATGATTTTTGGAAAGTGCTGTTTCGAATGAAGCAGCTTAAGATGTATTGACATTTTTTATGTCACTATCCGAATCATTATATCTTGCCACGGGGGCACTGTCAAGAATTCGCATTGCCTCATCAAAAATCAAACCGAAAGAAATTCGTGCCTCATATAAAAATC
>CAZLRN010000313.1:0-5889 GCA_964561715.1 uncultured Spirochaetales bacterium | reverse complement strand
GGAGGCTGATCCAAATGTGCAAAAAGTGCAAGGCTGCCTTACTGATTATCCTTGGCTTGACTTTGGCTCCTTTGAGTTTCTCCCAGGAGGTCTCGGAGAAGCAGGACCTCGCCGTCTTCAGGTTGAGCTACTACGATTATGATATCCCTCAAGCAGCACTTGGCAGCATCGATGAGGAGCTCAAAGCTGTCTTTATCAACATCGGGCGGTTCCGCGTTATCGGCATGAAGTACCGACTCTCGCAGGACGACGTCGGCGAGTTTATTGACAAGATCAAAGAACTCAAACAGGAAACTGTAAAAATCCCCGAAGAGTACAAGATGGGGCATGAGGTATTCACTGAGAATGATCTCAATCGACTTGTTGGTGCTTTCTACGTCGTCGTGCCTGCCGTTTCCTTTTTCGATGTTGCAAAGGACAGCAAGGGGAATTATCAGGCTGAGGTCAAGGTATCCTTTACCATTGTCAATGTGAAAGAAGGCACCACCTTCGCACAGTTCTTTGTGAACACGGACGGATCCTCCGATCTATCCGCGGAGCGGGCGGCCCAGAGAGCCATCAGCAACATTCCCCTCTACCTGGAATATGAAATCGCCAAGATACCGGAGTTCACCATTAAGACCGCCGTTCTCGAAAGGAGAGGAGGCACGGTTGTTGTCGAGCTGGGTCAAAACATGGGAATCCTCTTGGGACAGGAGTTCGCCGTTCTCTCTTCGCGTGTCCTCGAATCCGGACGAATCTTTAAGTCCGAGGCCGGCCTCATAATTATCAAAGAGGTGGGCGAAGAGTATTCGATGGGACAAATCATCTACGGATCCCCAGAAGAGGGAGACCAGCTCAAAGAGATACCGCGATTAGGATTCGAGCTCACCCCTTACTTAAACGTGCTTCTCAATCCCTTCATCGTACCCGGAGAACTGAAGTACTACGTGGTTGGCGGCATAAGGGCAAGCCTATCGAAACGATTCTATAGCTTCAGGCCGATAGTCGGGATCGAGTTTCCCCTCCCCTTCCCGATCGGTGACGAAAACACACTGCTTCCATGGCTTTGGGTAGCGGGTTTTCCCATGAGTTTCTATGTTGGCGGCGAAGTGACCTTCTACATGGGACGTTTGAGGCTGACACCGCAGGTTGCGATAGGTGCCAGCTTCCTCATTCCCTGGATCAAAGAGATAAGCGATCCGATCTTTACTCACATCGGCGGATATGTGAACGCCAATATCTCTTACCTGATAACCCGAGATATCTTTATAAGCTTTGATGCGGGCTACAAGCACTGGATTAGTATCTGGGATCCGATTCTCGACTACATTACAGATGCTACAGCGAGCTACGGCGGTTTTATGATCGGCGCAGGCGTTACCATCAAATTGTAGAGGAGCGACGGATGAAAGCATTCAGAGGATTTCTGATCATCATGACTACCATACTGTTTTTCCTCGGAGCTTGCGCATCCACTGGTAGTTCTACAAAAACGAAATCCCCGCAGAAACCCCCTCCTCCCATAGAGAAGAAGGAGGAGAAGGCTTCGGGACCTACGGTTCAAGAACTCAAGAGAAAGCAGTATGCAGGGACGGGACAGGCAAAGGGTAACACCTTTCTCAACGCCAGAAATCGCGCAATTATGGATGCGGTTCGAAAGGCGGTCATAGAGCTCATAGGCGCCGAAAGCGAGAAGGCCAATGCTGCGAAGCTCGAAGAAGCCCTCTACAATACGAAGAATCCCAACGCCTATATCTTCAAAGAGACACTCGAGAGCAACAGAAAAGAGCTTGTAGGCACGGACGATTGGGTGTACGAGTGCACCGTCGACGTCAATCTCGATGCGGTACGGGCGACTTTGAACGCCAGCGGTGTGCTCGGAGGAACGCAAACCGCGACGAAAGAACTGACGAAAGAACAACCCGCGGCTAAAGAGGAGACGAAGGAGCCCACACTTCCAACAGCGGCACCTGACTACGGCGAGGTAAGCGACAACGAGAAAGAGTTCATTGCCCGCTACGTGGATCGGATGACCTATATGGTCTATTTCAGCGAAGACGCCGAAGAAGAGATCCGCTACATGAAGGCTGCTGTGGGTAAGGCCAACGAGTACCTCGTTTCCAAGGCTCTGGATATCATAGATGCCGAGCAGATAGAGAGGCTAAAGGAAGACCAACAAACTGTCTACGAGGAGGAGACCGGAGAATCCATCTCGATTATTCAGTGGATTGCCCAGAAACTGAACTCTGATATCTACATCGAGATATTTGGCAAAACCAGCGGTTCGTCCCAGCTGGGGGGAAAGCACTATGGTGAGGCCAGCGTGGAGCTCAAGGCCTTTGAAGCATCGACAGCTCTGCTCATGGGATCGGCTTCCTATACCACTCTGGACAAGGCATTCAGTCAATCTTCTCAGGAAGCTGCCAGGTTGAACGCGATCCAGGCGGCGGTGTACAAAACAATGGCACGCCTCCTTGATCAGGTAAAAGCCAATATGACCAAAACCTTGACCCGAGGAATTCGATACGAGGTGATCATTCAAAAGCCGCTGGGAGACCGCGTGATGAGCCGATTCTGGAGCAGGCTCGAACAGAAGGTCCGCAGCATCAAATCTCTCTCCCAATCCGCAGAAGAGGTCAAGTATTACGTCTGGTACATCGGATCCCTGGATCAGCTGAAAAACATCGTTTACGACATCACCGAAACGATATCTGGTCTGGAAAACATGGAGATGGTTCTATCCCGCGGCAAGTCCATCACCTTCAACACAGGCTTTTAAGGGGCGTCGCCTCTTTTAAGAATATTTATCGAGCAAAGATTTTGAGGAGGATAATGTATGAGAAAGCTCCTATTCATTCCCATGTCCCTCGTTCTGATAGTCGCTATGATCGGGTGCACGACTTCAAAAAAAGCAGAGAAGGAAGAGAAGGCCCCCGGGGATGTGGTGAAAGTCGAAGAGAAGGCCGAAGAATGGGTCATCGTCGACCACAAGACCAAGGATTTCGGCGGGAATGTTCCTCGCTGGGTGACCAGAACACCGATGCAGCTGCAGCAAGAGGACATGTACAAGGACTACTACGTCTTTATCGAGGACCAGATTGGGAAAGATCTGGACGGAATAAAGATATGGGCAACCAATTTCAGCGTTAACGCCAACATTGCGCGAATGGTCGCCAATCGCGTAGAATCCAGATTCGCCGGAGCTGCTGTCGGCGACAAAAATATGGTCGAGACCTACATGGAGAATGTGGTAAAGAGCGTGTCAGCAGCCACCTTTTCGAGAGTGGTGATCGAGGATGAGTTTTGGATCAAGAAGCAGAGCAAGCAGACGGGTGAGGTCGAGTACCGCTACCTCTTTTTGGTAACAGTCCCCAGGTCCGAGATCGATGAAGCCATTCGACGCATCTTTTCCAACGCCGACGAGGCAAACAAACCCAAAACCGAAGAAGAAAAAGTAGCTCGCCAGAGGGTAAAAGATATTTTTGAAAAAGAGGATTGGTAGTGCTTCGTAAGAGATAGATCCACGTCCGGGGGACCGGAAATCCGGTCCCCCGATATTCATCTTTGCAGGAGAACCTGCCAAGCTATGTCAGTCCCTGCCATAAGCCAGGAGGCCGCGTCACACACAAGGAGGCCAATGCCACACGCAAGGAGGCCAATGCCATGAGAAGTTACTTTCTTCTGCTCTGCGTTATCGCAGTGCTGACCGGTTGTGTTAGCGGGCCCTCCCCCGTCCGGTCAGAGGAAAACACGCCGGATAGCGCCAAACCTCCCGAGTGGATCGTCAAGCGCCCTGAGGACGATTCCACCTACAAGTATTTCGTGGGTTCCGGTACGAGCCAGACAGGAGATCAGGCCGAAGCACGAAGCATAGCAGCCGGAGAGATCTACTCGGCCATCCAAAGGTATATCGGCGTCGACATCACCGCCATAACGATCGCCAAAAACAAAGCCTCTCTCGACAGCTTCAAAACGGACATCACCCAGTCGATCACCCAGGAGGGCTCGGCCAGAGTCGCGGGATTCGAAACGGTCGAGGCCTGGACCGACCAGAGACGCAAGCCCGCTGTGACCCTTTTTCTGCTCGCGCGATACAACAAGGCTGAGCTCGCCAAGGAAAAACTCAGGCAGGAGGAGCTGCTGCGCGAGGAGCTCGAATCGATCGAAGGTCCGGAACGGGAGGGAAATGCCCTCGTTGCAGAGGGGAAATACTATGACGGCGCCAGAGAATACCTCGTGGCGGCCAGCAATGCCCTGAATTCGAAACTCGATAACGCAGACATCAAATTCAAGCGTAACATCGATCAGGCGATTCGGGCCGTGGATGCGATCAGCCTGGTCAAGCTCAACGACAACATCACGGGTTTGGCGGGAGCGGAGCTCGAAGAGCCCCTCATGGTCAAGGTCGTAGCAGGAGCCACCGAGGCGGACCCGGGCGTGCCCAACGTCAAGCTGAAAGTCAGCTACAGGGAGCTGCACAGACCCAGCGGCAATCTGCGGCCCAAGACGGCTGAAATCACCACCGACGACCGGGGGTTCGCAGAGTTCGAGCATCCGGTTCCCGAATTCGTCGGAGAGAGCGATGTGACGGTTTCCCTTCTGCTCGATACGGACCTGGAGGGTCTCGACAGGGCGTCGATGGACCATCAGCAGGCCGTCGAGAACCTTGCAGAGCGAATCGTTCGAAAAAAGGCGGTATTCAAGCTCACCTTCACCTCTCAGGCCAAAAGCATCAAAACCGGCATTCTCATGATCGACTACGACAGCGAAGGAAACATAACCGGCATCAGCCAGAGCGCCTCGACACTCAAAAGCTCTCTCTACGACTTTAGCTTAAATGTGCTTTCCGTTTCGCCCTCGGACCTCGCCGGAAAGAGCGACTTCGAGATCACTGCGCTTCTTAAAAGCCGCTTCGCCGGTCAGGTGGATAGAATCATCTTTGGCACCGTGAGAATTACGAGCTACCAAAAGAGCGGTAACAAGACCCTTGCCAAAGCGTCTGGCAGCGTCTCGGTGCTCGAAACCTCAAGCGGAAACATCCTCATGTCCGCCCAGAGAGAGAAAAGCGGACTGGGCAACAACGAAGAGGGAGCCGCCTCCAGCGCCTTCAAGGAAATGGGCAAGCTTCTGGGCACACAGATCAGGAATAATCTGAAATAAGGCTATCCATCATCAGACCATCAAGCTCTCCCAGGTAGATAGCGGGTAGGGATTGCCGTAGCTGGAAATGGGCATTGGGCTACCTCCTATCGCCTCTCAGTATGCCCGCTCAAATTGTCATTGATCCATCACGCTGCCGTCAACGTTCAAACGCGTCTCGACCTTCCGGGGAACGTAGGGGTGGCGTTTTGCTGCATCGTCCGCCAGCTCTATCCCGATTCCCGGCTCATCCGGAACGATCAGATAACCCTTTTCGCATTTCAGCGTGGTTTTCACGATCTCGCTCTTGGGCGGAACGTCTTCGCCGGTCGGAAACTCCTGGAGGGCGAAATTCGGGATGCAGGCCGCCAGCTGGATGCAAGCCGCAGTGCTGACGGGGCTCAAAGGATTGTGCGGAACGACCAGAACATGATTGGCCTCGGCTATGGCGGCGATTTTCTTGGCATGAGTCAGACCGCCGACCAGACACACATCCGGCCTCACGTACTGAACCGCGCCTCTCCGTAGAAGCATCTCGAACTCGAAGATCGTATGGAGTCTCTCCCCCGTGGCTATGGGAATGGATATGTTCTGTGCGACCAGCTCCATTTCATCGAAGTTGTCGGGAGTGATAGGGTCCTCGTAGAAATAGGGATGATACTTCTCGATCCCCCTTCCCAGCACAATCGCCTCCGCCGGGGTGAGGCGGCGATGGATTTCGATGCACAGGTCCACATCGTTGCCAACGGCGTCGCGGTACCGTCCGAC
>CAZLRN010000312.1:0-5892 GCA_964561715.1 uncultured Spirochaetales bacterium | reverse complement strand
GCCAAAGCTTTGCTGAAAGAATTAGCCAGTTTGAACGGAGAAAACAGCTCGCCCCAATTTATTCCTCTTTCTGAGATCAGCCAACTGTAATACTCCGATTCCGGCAAAGGCATATATATTTTGGGCTTCGAATCGATGATGGCCCAAACATGATTCAAAGTGGATTAAGTGAACCTGATTCTGCCTATCTGCAAAACAGTCTTTTTCACCATTCTGATCATGCAGATATTTTCTCTCGCAAGGGCAACCTGGCCGAGAAGGTCGCAAATGCTGTGGATGGCGGCGAGCCTTGTTTTTTGGGGTGCCCGCCTGCTCTTCCCGATATACACCTTTGCTCGTATGGTTTTTGTTTTGCTCTTATTACTGGCAGGGACGATCTACATCTCAGATCGCGAGGGAAAAGCGTTTCCGGTGATCTGTATCACCCTGGGCATTGGTTTTACGATAACCCTGGCCCTGGCGGCAATCCTAGGCTACTCGCAGCATATAAGCTTCAAGATCTTTGTGCTTCTCTGCATTTTTACTGTTTCTCTTTTCCCGGGATACCGTTTGTTTTCAATCCCTACAGGCGATTCTGCTAGGCGTCGGTATCTCCTTATCTTGGCTGTGGTTGTCTGGCTCGGTGTGATTTCTGCGGCTTATCTGTTCCCGCAAGCCCTTTGGGCAGAAGACGTCGACTGGGACCTCTGCCTTTCTCTGGTTGCAATCGGTGTCATGTATCTCTACACCTCCAGAACGGCAGGCGTGCACCGTCCTGGCAGGTTGTCAGTCTCTCCGTATTTGAAAGGGAGAAATCTACTCGATGCGCTGGCTAGGCTCGATCAACATGAAACGGTCATGCTGCTCCAGCAGAGGGTCATGTCAGCAGGCTTTTTGACAGCGAGTCTGACCCACGATTTCAAGAATATAATGACCTATATAGATGCCTGCGCTGATTTTGGATTAAGGCAGAGCGATCAGGCGACGGTTGCGCGCAGTCTTCTGGCGATTCGCAATAATGTTGCCAGAGGAAGCCGCACCGTCACGGCTTTACTTTCCTCCCTCGCCCAGGGAAGACGCCCGGAGCCAACCAAAATCCAGGCTGGGGAGTTTCTATCGAAGTTCCTGGAGTCGGCTCGTGTCAACTATAGGCTGGAAGGAATTGAGTTTTGCCTGAACGTTTCCGAAGATCGAATGATTGAGCTGCGGAGAGGTGAGCTGGAGCAGGCTCTCGGTAATCTGATTCACAACGCAGTCCGGGCGTTCCAGAGCTTCGATGGCGATCTGAATCCCGAGATCGAGCTTTCCTGCTATACAGCCGAATCTTCTTTCGTCATCGAGCTACGGGATAATGCCGGGGGATTGGCTGAAGATGTGCAAAAGCGGCTCTTCATACCTCCAACAGAATCCTCTCCCGCTGGGCTGGGGCTTTATCTGGCCCACACTCTCATCGCGCACAACGGAGGCACTTTGGAGTTCGAACCTTTGGAAGGGGGAAGCTGCTTTCGTATTCTGTTCGAAGCTTGAAGTGCGGGAGCCAGCATGTTATGATCGTTGAGCTTCAACAGGAATTTCCCTTTGAGAAACAGACCCTATTCTCTTCTCGTTAAGCCTGCTTCGGCAGATTGCAATCTACACTGCGCCTACTGCTTTTATCTCGACCGGAAGTATCTCTACCCCGAGACCAAACAGCATAGAATGAGCAGTGAGGTACTCGAACGGCTGATCAGCACCTATATGGCTACTGACCAACCGACCTATTCCTTCGGTTGGCAGGGCGGCGAGCCTACCCTCATGGGATCGGATTTCTTCAGAGAGGTTACAGATCTGCAGAAGAGGCACGGAAGCCGAGGAGCGATCGTTGCTAATGGGCTCCAAACCAACGCAACCCTTATCAGCGAAGAACTTGCCGCTCATCTCGGACGATACAAATTTCTGGTGGGTGTGAGTCTCGATGGACCGGAGGAGATTCACAATCGATACAGGCTTTCAGTCGACGGAAGAGGGTCTCACAGCAAAGTACTGCAGGGAATCGAGCGTCTAAAACGCCACAGGGTCGAATACAATATTCTGACGCTCGTGTCGACTGCCAATGTCGACAAGCCCGTGGATATCTACCGCTATCTCGTATCGAGGGGAGAGCTATATCATCAGTACATTCCCTGTGTCGAATTCGACGAAGAAGGCCATCCGCTTTCCTACACCATAACGGGGGAGCAGTGGGGAAAGTTTCTCTGGGGGATTTTTTCGGAATGGATCAAGGCGGATACGGAGAGGGTCTCGATCCGGCACTTCGATTCGATTCTGGCCCTCTTGGTGGACGGCCATCCCAACGTCTGTTCTCTCGATACAAACTGCTGCCAGTATTTTGTCGTGGAATACAACGGGGATATCTATCCCTGCGATTTTTTCGTTCGAAAGGATCTCAAGTTAGGCAATATCATGAGCTCTACTTGGGAAGAGCTTCTGGATTCCCCTGTATACAAAGAGTTCGGAAAACAGAAAAGCCGATGGAATGAGCAATGCCGTGAATGCTCCTTTCTCAAATACTGCGCAGGGGACTGTCAGAAGCAGAGGTATTACGGAAGCGAAGATCCGAAAACGCTGAGCTGGCTCTGCGAAGGATGGAAGTTCTTCTACGATAGATCGCTTTCGGAGTTTGAGAGGCTGGCAAAAAGAGTGAGGTTTCTTAGGGCTCAGCAACCCCCGGTCCCTGCACCGGTGCCCATACCGTCCAAGTTGCCCGGCAGGAATGATCCGTGCTACTGTGGGAGTGGTCGAAAGTACAAGCACTGCCATGGGAGATGATGCTAGTTCATGTCGTTAAAGGAATTGCCGGATTCTCTGCAGGGGATTCTGTTTTACCTTGTCGGGATCAAAGGACAGGGAATGACGGCCCTGGCCGAAATACTCAAAGCAAGGGGAGCGCTGGTTGAGGGTAGCGACACCTCCGAAAGATTCTATACCGATGCCATTCTCGAGCGGCTTGGGATTTCCTGCTATGAGAGTTTTTCTGCTGAACACATCCGACCGGATTATTACTGTGTTGTTTATTCGATAGCCTATGATCCTCTTTCACATCCCGAGTTGAAGGAGGCGAAGAGACTCGGGCTTCCTCTTGTGTCTTATCCCGAAGCTCTGGGTATGCTTTCGCGCCATGGGGATTTCAGCGGGATATCGGGAGTGCACGGAAAATCGACAACGACAGCCATTACGGGAATACTGCTCAAGGATATGAGCTTGCCGGCTACTGTGTTGTGTGGAACAGAGGTGCCCGGCTTTGGGCATAGATCGAGCCTCATTATGGGCATCGAGTTTCTGGTGGCGGAGACCGATGAATACAGGAGAAACTTTCTCAACTACTCCCCAGATCGTGTGGTCATCACGAGTATCGAGCCCGATCACCTCGACTATTTTCGGGATCTAGAGGATCTTCTCGATGCTTTCACCTCCTACGCCGGCTCTCTTCCTTCAGGTGGGTCACTTATCTTCAACGCAGACGATCCCAACGTACGAAGGGTAGTTCAGAGACTCGCGGAAAGCCGGGATGATATCAAGACTATCCCCTATGGATTGCAGACGCAGAGCGCTTTCGGCATCGAGTACATCGAGGCCTCGCAGGGGCAGACACGCTTTTGCCTTCTGGGACTCGAGCCGGAGTTTGTTCTCCGGGTTCCGGGCAGGCATAACGCCTTCAACGCGACGGCTGCGATCGCTTTAGCGAGTTGTATCGCCGAAAAGGCGGGTCAGGAGAAACCCGATCCCCGGATGCTCAAAGATTCTCTCGAGTCTTTTAACGGGACTCGACGGAGATGCGAGGTGGTGGGCTGCGCGCGGGGCATTCTCTTTATGGATGACTATGCCCACCATCCGACTGCCGTCAGGGAAACTCTGAAGGGCATCAAGGAGTTCTATCCCGAGAGACGGATCGTTGTCGATTTCATGTCTCATACATACTCGAGGACAAAAGCGCTTCTCGCGGATTTCGGAGTGAGCTTCGAAGCTGCGGATCGTGTCATTCTCCACAGGATTTACAGTTCAGCCAGAGAGATCAACAGCGGAGACGTATCGGGCCGGGATCTCTTCGAAGAGGTGTCGAGGCACCACGGTGATGTTGTGTTTTTCGAAGATCCCCTCGAGGCTGTTCCTCATCTCAAATCCACTCTCGCTAAGGATGACCTGTTTGTAACGATGGGAGCCGGCGACAACTGGAGGGTAGGAGTCGAAGTGCTCAATGAGCTGCGTCGTGAGGAGGGAGGAGATACGCTTTGAAGAGCATGACGGGGTTCGGATACTATGAATTCCAGGACGACGTGAGTTACGCGCTTATCGATCTCAAGGCGTACAACAACCGGTATCTGGATATTCAGGTTAGTGTCCCACCCCATATGAGCGCTCTCGAGCCTCGCTTGCGTGAGTATCTCTCTTCGCGTATAAACAGGGGGAGAGTCGAAATCTATCTGAAGCTTATCACCGAAGAGCAGATCGATCTGCTGGTGGATAAGGAATCCGCCCGATCCTTTACCGCCGTATTGCAGCAACTCATAGACGAGGTCGGAATCAATGATCAGGTGAAACTCTCCCATCTGCTCAGGATGGAAGGCATTTTCAAGCCCAAGCGCAAAAGCGACGTTGATGAATACTGGCAGGCGGTCCTGCCGCATTTGGAGATGGCATTTGCGGAATTTGAAAGATCCCGTATCAGTGAGGGAGAAAAAATCGAGAAGGATATCCTCGAACAGCTTGACCGGATCGAAGCGGGGATCCGTGTTATCGATAAAAACCGAGAGGGACTGAAAGAGAGTATCGTGAATGGACTCCGGGAGAGATTCGAGGAGCTTTTGGGTGAGGGTGTGGACGAAAACAGGGTCTATTCCGAGGCTGCACTCCTGTTGATGAAGTTCGATGTGAACGAAGAAGTTATGAGGCTGGGGGCCCATGTGAAGGAGTTCCATGATACCCTGAAATCTCCAGCAGGAGCTGGTTCAGTAAGAGCTGATTCAGCAGGAGCTGGTTCGGCAGCAGCTAATGCTCCAGAAGCTGGTCCTACAGCCGGAATAGGCAAAAAGCTCGATTTCATCTGCCAGGAGCTGAATCGTGAGATCAACACAATCGGTTCCAAAAGCACCCAACTTGAGATTCATACCACTGTCATCGCGGTGAAAGAGGCGATAGAGAGAATCAGGGAGCAGCTGAGAAATGTCGAGTAGGGGGGATTCAAGCCAGGCATGCGGGATCAGCGAAGCTCGCATAGCGATTTCTGGCAAGAGCGGATGCGGCAACACGACGGTTACGCGCCTGGTCGGCGAAAAGCTGGGGCTGCAGGTGATCAACTACACTTTCCACGATATGGCAAAGGAGATGGGTCTCAGCTTCGAAGAGGTATGTGAGCTGGCGGAGAAGGATTCCAAATACGACAAGCATCTGGATGACACCCAGGTAACCCTGGCACGAGAACCAGGCATCGTGCTTGGCTCGAGATTGGCCATCTGGCTGCTCGAGGATGCGAACCTGAAGGTTTACCTCTCGGCATCCCCGGACGTTAGGGCTCAGAGAATCGCCAATCGGGAACACGACAATCTCGACAGTACTTACGACGAGATGATGAAGCGTGATCGGAGGGACCATGATCGCTATCTTCGGCTCTATCGGATCGATATTGACGACTACCATTTTGCCGATCTCATAATCGATGCCGGTTCTTCGGATCAATACGAAATAACGGACCGGATAGTAGAAGAACTGAACAGGAGAATCTCTTCCTCTGACTCTGGTCGATAAAAATGATAAAACAATACGTTTTATTTACATAATGCGCCTTTTTTGTGTATACTGTAACAAATCGTTTACAATCGACTGCAGTTTAGAAGCTGCGATTCGGGTTGGCGGGCTCAGCGTGGGCGAGCTCAGCGT
>CAZLRN010000311.1:4336-5924 GCA_964561715.1 uncultured Spirochaetales bacterium | reverse complement strand
GTTGACGCCAATGGTCAGCCCACCCCATTTCGAAACGATCTTTCTTATCATGCCTTCTATATCTTTCGGCTTCGTCACATCCGCCAACACGGCCATGCTCTCGACGCCTTTCTTCTCGAGCTCGGCGACCACCTTATTGGCTGTGTCGCCGTTGATATCGACAATGGCCACCTTCGCTCCGGCTTCGCCCAGGGCGTGAGCATAGGCCCGGCCGATCCCCTGCCCGCCACCGGTGACCAGGGCGGTGCGTCCGTCCAGTCGAAATCTCTCTAAGATGGATTTGCCTTCAATTACATCGTCATTCATCAAAAACCCCTTTCCTCCTCCTGAGCAGCTACATCCTACACCATTGCACCTCAGCGGCAAAGAGTTTACTGTTTGAGAGAGGCTACAGTGTCGATCCTGTCACATGATAGCCGCGCATAAAGCTACGAGGGAGTCAGCATGAAAATTACCAACATCGAAGCTTTTATCGTAGATACGGGGACGAGAAACCTGATTTTTCTCAAGGTGAACACCGATCAGGATATATGCGGCGTGGGCGAAGCTTATAGTGTCGGTCCCGATAGAGCCACGGAGGAGACGGTCCAATACTTCGAGGAATGGCTCGTGGGCATGGATCCGATGGACATCGAAGGCATCTGGCAGAAACTTTACATCGGATCCCGGTTTCCCGGAGGATCTGTTATCAATTCGGCTGTAAGCGGAATCGACCATGCCCTGTGGGACATCAAGGGAAAGGCTCTCGACACCCCGGTTTACCAGCTGCTGGGGGGCAAGTGCCGTAACCGCATCCGGGTTTATCAGAATCCCGGTGGCGCCACGCCTGAAGAGACCTCCGCCAACGCCCAACAGCTCATCGAGACTTATGGTTTTACGGCGATCAAAACCAACCCCCTGCCAACGGATGTCAGCGAGAAGCCGTGGCCCAAAGTGCTCAAATGGGTCGACGCCAAGATGTCCCTGTTGCGGAAATCTCTGGGCGATGAGATCGACATCGCCCTCGATCCCCATGCGAAGATTCTCGAACCGGCAAAGGCAATCGACCTCTGCACCGTCGTGGCTCCCTATCGGCCTATGTTCGTCGAGGAGCCTCTCCGGCCGGAAAACGTGGAAGCGATGGCCTTCGTGAGATCCAAATCGCCGGTTCCCATAGCGACAGGGGAGATGCTCTACACCAAGTGGGAGTTCCGGGATCTCATGAAGGAGAAGGCTGTCGATATCATTCAACCGGATATATGTTGCTGCGGCGGTGTGACGGAAATAAAGAAAATTGCCGCTTTGGCAGAGGCGGAATATGTCACCATCGCTCCTCATAATCCCATGGGGCCAGTCGCGACGGCCGTCAACGCCCAGTTTGCCGCAACAGCGCCTAACTTTGTCATTCTCGAGTACAAGGTCGATACCGAATCCCCGCGAAAGGACCTCATCAAAGAGCCCTATGAAATGAGAGACGGCTATCTGGAGTTACCTACAAAGGCGGGATTTGGAATCGAGCTTAACGAGGAATATTACAGGGATCATCCATACAAGGCTTGGAAGAGGCATCTGCCCCCCACGCCCGACGGATCGGTGCTCTTTATTTAGC
>CAZLRN010000311.1:0-4236 GCA_964561715.1 uncultured Spirochaetales bacterium | reverse complement strand
AGGATTCTTATCCATGGATCGGTGCCCTTTATTTGATACTAGTACTCTCGTGAATCTCGCCGCGGTTTGCTGCGCGCTTCACTCACCCTGATGTTGCGGCCATCGACTTCTTTACCGTCGAGCCCAGTTATGGCTGAGCTCGCCTCTGCGTCGGTCGACATCTCGACAAAGGCGAAGCCCTTTGAAAAGCCTGTAAACCGATCAGTTATAATACGAACGGATTGAACCTCTCCGTACTCTGTAAATAGCTCCCGCAGGGTATCTTCGCTCGTGTCGTAGTTAATGTTGCCGACGTAGACCTTATTCCCCATTCCTTGATTCCTCACTCACAATTAAAAAGATCTATTCTATTTATATAGGTATTCTCTGAGGTCTATCGACGATAGACCTAACGTATCTTCTGTCAGATAGGTTCCTCGGTGATGCACTTCGCTTGAGTACATTGAAGATGCACGTCACTGCTCTTTGGGGTTTTCTCTTTAAGTGATCGAGATCGCAGATAACAAGAAGCCTTCAAACAAGATTTCGATAATCCCGTGAAGAACAGCCTCCTTTTCTTGACCATCCTGCACGTAATCCAGAGTAAAAATAGTTTATGGTCTCCCCATAAAAAAGTCAATTAAAAAAAGGCGAAAAAACTTCGTTAGGCAGCCGGGTAGGCTCAGCGATCGAACTGGGCATCGAAGGCGATTTCGCTGGGCGGAAAATCAACCCTCTTCACAAAAGCGCAGGCCTCCTGAACGCCGTGCTCTCGGTCCATACGGGAGTCTTCCCACTCGACTGACAAAGGTCCATCGTAGCCGATGTCGTTCAGAGCGACAATAATCTGTTCGAAATCGACATTTCCATGACCAAGAGACCGGAAATCCCAGTATCGTCTTGGATCGGCAAATTCCGTGTGGCCTCCGAAGACACCAACTGATCCGTCGCCGCGACCCCACCAGGCATCCTTCATATGGACGTGAAAGATCCGGTCTTCGAACTTTCGTATGAACGCGACGTAGTCGACGCCCTGATAGCCGAGGTGTGAAGGATCGTAGTTGAAACCGAAAGATTCGTGGTTCTCGACAGCGTCCAACGCACGAGCTGCCGAAGCTATATCAAAGGCGATCTCGGTCGGATGTACCTCCAGCCCGAATCGTACCCCATTCTCAGCGAACACATCCAGAATGGGCTTCCAGCTGGCCGCAAACTCACTGAATCCCTGGTCGATCTGTCCCGGCAGGCAAGGCGGAAAGGAATAGAGAAGATGCCATATCGGAGAGCCCGTAAACCCATTTACTACCTTGATGCCCATATTGGATGCGGCTTTGGCCGATAACTTCATGGACTGCACGGCCCATTCCGCAGCCTCCTTGGCTTTGCCCTTGAGGTCATCAGGAGCAAACTGATAGTGCCTCTCATCGATGTGGTCGCACACCAGCTGCCCCGCGAGGTGATTGGATATGGACCAGCACTTAAGGCCGTACTTGCCAAGAAAGGCGTGTTTGTCGTCGCAGTAGGCCTTGCTCTCTGCGCCCTTTTCGACGTTAAAGTGATCGCCCCAGCAGGCCAACTCGAGGCCATCATATCCCCACGATGAGGCCTTTTTCGCCAGTTCTTCGATTGGTAGGTCTGCAAACTGTCCCGTAAACAAGGTTACCGGTCTCGCCATGATTGTCTCCTCTTCTATCCTGTGATTGTCACTGTTTGGTAAACTTGACCCACTGACCTTTGCTCTTGACGACTGTGTCGATGAACTGCATACCTCGCACGCCATCTTCGACATCCGGGAAATCAAGCTCCAGCTCAGTCGGTTCTCTCTTTTCGATAAACGCCCGAAGGGTATCGGTGAAGTTGCGATAAACATTGGCAAAAGCCTCGTAAAATGCCTCGGGATGCCCGAAGGGCAGCCTCGTCGCCCTTGCGGCCGCTTTAGAGATTTTCTCGACGGCATCGGTTCCCCTTCGGTACACGTGTATCGTTCCGTCGATGTCGAATACCTCGAGATCGTTTGGATACTCTTGCTGCCAGAACAGACCGCCGGTTTCCCCATAAACATGAATTTTGAGCCCGTTCAGCTCTCCGACAGCGATCTGGCTGGCGAAGAGAAGCCCACGAGCGCCATTTTTATAATGGATCAGGCAATTGCCATCGTCATCGAGCTCCCTTCCCTCTACCACAATGCCCAGATCGGCGCAGATCTCGTCGATTCTCAGGCCTGATATATATTCTGCCAGGTTCTCGGCATGGGTACCGATATCGCCCATACATCCAGCCGCGCCACTTCGTGAAGGATCCGTTCTCCACACCGCCTGTTTGGCGCCGTCACGTTCGACAGGTTTGGCGAGCCAGCTCTGAGGATACTGAACAACAACCTTGCGTACCTTGCCCATCATGCCCTTCTTCACGATGTCCCGTGCCAGCTTGACCATCGGATAGCCGGTATAGTTGTGTGAGAGCCCAAATACTCTACCGCTCTTTCTCACGATATCCCGCAGCTCCAGAGCCTGCTCGAGATTAAAGGTCATGGGTTTGTCAGACATTACGTGGAATCCCGCTTCGAGAGCGGCTTTGGCGACCTCGAAGTGAGCATCGTTAGGCGTTACCACCGACACGAAATCGATGCGTTCACCCTCTGAAAGCTTGCTCTCTTTCTCCAGCATTTCAGAGTATGTGCCGTAGCATCGTGATTCATCCAGGTAGAGCTCCGAAGCCATTGATTTGGATTTTTCTTCGCTCCGGCTGAAGCATCCCGCGACCAATTGCACTCCGCCATCCAAAGCTGCTGCTTTACGATGAACATCTCCGATAAAGGCATCCGGGCCGCCTCCGACCATTCCCATACACAACTTACGATCCATAAAACCCTCTCCTTATGTCTCTGCGTTTCGCGTCAATTTTATCCGCCAAGAACATGGGACACAACAACGTAATCTCAGTCAGTCAAATCAACGATCGCCTCGACCGCTTTTTATCTCCTATGCGTCTCTTCTCGTCGAGTCTTCGCTCGACGGCCATACGGTGAGGCCGAGTTGGGAATCTGCGTTTTTTTGCTTTCAACGCCGCTATAATAAGGTGGGCCATGCGGGCTATAACAGCCTTTCGGTTTCTCAACTGATTGCGGTATCTCTGAAAGCTGAGAACGATCTCTCCTCGGCTGTTGATCCTGTTTTTAAGACGCTTTCGCAAGAGCTCGAGCTCGCCATTGGAGAGGAAATCTATATCCCCGATGGCGAGCCGTGCCACAGCCTTTGAGCTGACCTTGTTGACATTCTGACCTCCAGGACCCTGAGAGCGCACGAAAGTAATCGTAGCGATTCTCTCTATCCGCTCCTCGAGCTCGATCTCTCTCATTGTCGTCGACTCCTGCTTGTCCAAGCGCCAAGCCACCAAGGGTACTTATCGTTGGCTTGGGCCACAACCCAAACAATTTAGTCCTTTGTAGCCATGCATGCCAACTGCTTGCAGAGCAAGCTTGTAGTAATTCCGGCTCAGATCGGTTTCGGAAAATCTTGCCAAAATAACGAGAATTTGAGCCGGAATTGCATATTGTGCCACGAAGGCGGCTGTGATACGGTAAGCCTACCATGATCGAAGTGAAGTGGATAGAACCAGAACGGTTTTCAGTGACTGTAAGCGAGGGTGGCTCTTCGACTCATCACACCGTGAGCCTCGACAAATCCTACTATAACAGGCTGACGAGCGGAAAAATCAGCAAGGAGGATCTGATCAAGCGCTCCTTTGAGTTTCTACTGAAAAGAGAACCGAAGGAATCGATTCTCTCACGGTTCCATCTCAAAGTGATCTCCACATATTTTCCCGATTACGAAAAACAGATCTCCCTCTAAAGCGGCACGTCAACTCATCTAGTAGGATAATCTCCATTCGTTGACATGCTGTTATGAACGGCGCATCGCAAACATCCCAAAATGCCAAAACGCAACATTCCAAGCATAAGCTGGCGGCAACTGTCTCAAAGGTCGTAGCTTATCAGTCTGTTGCGTCACTCCGGCTTTGCCTCATAGTGGGCTTTATCTTAAAGGCACGAATTGACAGCCTAAAAGGATACCTTTAGGCTCCAGAAAAAGATAAGAGGTTGGGAGGTTCTGTAATGCCCGAAGTACTGATTGTGCCCTGTCTCAATATGAAGGAAGGACGGGTGGTAAAGGCAATTCCAGGTACACCTGAACTAAAGACCGGATAAGGCAGAATAAAATGAGAAGACCGATCGACCTGACCTATACAATGAGAGAT
>CAZLRN010000310.1:0-5942 GCA_964561715.1 uncultured Spirochaetales bacterium | reverse complement strand
GTAGATGTTTTGAACGTCCACAAAAATGGCTACCAGGGTCATATATAAGCTATCCGGAAGCGATTACGCTCCCACCTTCTCAAGAATGACAAAATAGGATGCCTTTGGAGTGTCGATATACTGTCTGACCCTCCATCCTGTCGACTGGAGCATCTCCTCCAGTTCCTGTTTCGATACAAAGAGATAGTCGAACCAAGGGCCGGTGAACCTTTTGTGCCTGATCCTTATCCTGAGCTGACCACCCATACGCCCGCGTTCTCTGTTGCGCTTGTGGTAGGAGAGGTGGTCCGGGTTGTCTGTCTCGTAGGGGTCTGTGGTTTGGGCGATGATGAGAGCGTAGTCAGAACACAGCGACCGGAGTCTCTTGAGCAGCCACCTGGCTCTCCTGGGATTAGCGAAGAGGCCGAAGTTGTTGCCGAAGAGCACGAGGGTATCGATTTTGCCTAAGCTCCTGTCGATCTGGGTGAAAGGAATATTCCTCAAGTTTTTGACTTCGCGCTTTCTGCAAATCGCAATAGCGCCTGGAGAATTGTCGATACCAATCACCGGAAAGCCTTTGTTTTGCAGATGGAGAGCAACCCTACCAGCTCCACACCCGACATCCACAATGCGGCCGTGACAAAAGGCAATCGCCTCCTTTTCCTGGTCAATCCAGTCGGTATATTCCGAGAAGTAGTAGGGGATTCCTTCATGATAGTCCATGTAGCCATCGTCTCGCTCTACGATTTCTATTGAATTGGAACTATCCTCTAAAAAAGACTTGAGCTCCTCCCCGTATGCGTCCCGGTCCGGATTAATTCTCATTCAGATTTTCTAATTCCTTATTTCCGTTTTGAGCTCGTAGTGTTGGGAACGTTCGTCAAAGCGGGAGAGCAGCTCCTGCGCGGCTTTTGGCACAACGGCTTTCTCATAGTCATCCCCCGCAAACTCTCTAACTGCATCCAGCGATTCGTAGGCTTCAGCATTCTCGATCGTCGTGTAGCCATGCCAGATTCTGCTTATTACGGTTTATCTCCCTGTGCCGATATGGTCTGCATATCGTTTATTGGCTTTTCTTAGCGATTCCCATAAGATGCCCGCCTAGCCCAAGAATTGACTGTTCCGATTCTATCGCTTTCAGTGTTTTCATCAAGAGATTTCGAAAGGATTCATTCTTCAATTTTTTTGCGTTGTCAGGTATGTAGCCGAAAATGCTTTCGATAGCGAGTACCTGGTGGCCTGAGAAACCGGCTTCCTCCAACTCTGCTTCGAGATCCTCCGGACGATGGAAGAAAGCCTTGGTGAAGTATCCGGGACGGCGATGGGGATTTCGATGCTGTCCATCCTCGATATCTCGCATCATAATCTGCACGAATTCCGGATCATCGACGAAGTTTTTAAAGAAGCCGTCTGCTATGGAGCCGTAGCGGCTGATAGCCGCCACAAAGAGCATGCCGCCGTTTTTCAGGACTCTGAAGGCTTCTCTAAGCGCAGAGATTCGCGAATCTTGCTCTACCAGATGATACAGCGGTCCAAGTACAAGAATCGGGATCAATCATCTTCTCCGACTATCTCCCAAACCTGTAATGGGATTTCAGACCATTTGACGGCCACATCGGCGAGTCTCCGGGTTTTGTAGCGAAAGCCGATTTTTTGCTGAACCTCTTTGGTAATGGCAATTCCTCTGTGATGCATGATCTTGCCGACTTCATTGACTATCGTACCGAAGACATCCTTCTCCCGGTGGCTTGAGTGCCCGAAAGTCCCGACAGCGACTTGTCCGCTGCCGATTCCTACCTCCAGCTCGGACTCGGCATTCACACCGCGTTCCTTCAGCAGCTGCGCGTACTCATTCCGCATACTTATGGCGCCTTCCACTGCAGCCACCTCTTTGCCACTGTCGAACACTGCGAATATCGCGTCACCCATGTACTTAACGATTCGCCCCTCGTGAGTGACAATGGCTTCGCCAACGCGCTGATAGAAGTCCTGAATGAAATGTGGAACGCCTTTCCCAAGCTCCACACAGACCTTGGAAAAGTCATGAACATCGCAGAACAGGATCACTCGTTCTTCTGTTGTTATGTCATTCACTCGCACTCCAAACGAGCCCGAAAAACGGCTCTCTTCATGTTCTATTTCGTCGCCTTTATGACGAGACGATGGGCTTTCTCGTCATAAGGGATTCCTGATAATGATCCATAAGCCTCTACAGCAACAAAGCCGGTTTGGTAAGCCAGATCCTTGAGCTCTTTGGCCGAGTATAGACGATGACCCAGCTCGAACTCAGTTCTTGAATCATTTTCCACCAAAATCCACCTGTTATGAATCCACGACCAATCATCGGTCACGGTATGTTCCTGCAGAAGCTGCCTGCCATTCTCTTCCTGCCAGGTTCGCCTTCTGAATATTCGAGCCAGTACCTCTTTGCCCATGGTTTCGATAATTAAGACTCCGCCGATTCTCAGTGAATCGTGAATATTGTTCATGACACGCCGATCGTCTTCAGGATTTTCAAAGTATCCAAAGGAAGAATAGAGATTGATTGCCAGGTCGAAGGCTTCTGGCTTGCGGTAGTTGCGCATATCGTGCTGCTCAAAGGAGACGTCGAGCCGTTCTGATTCGGCAGAAGATCGGGCCTTCTGGAGATACACCTCGGTCCTGTCGATGCCGGTTACGCTATGACCGAGACGCGCCAATGCAAGGCTGTGTCTGCCGATCCCGCAGCAGAGATCGAGAATCGAAAGTGGTCCGTCATTCCTGTCCTTTCCTGTAAGGGACAGAATGGAGGTCGCCTCATCGCCCGCAGCTTCGATGCGGTCTTGGGTGAAGAGAAAGGGCTCCAGTCGTGTCCAGATTCGATCATCGTCAAACCAGTTCTTCATGTTTTTCCTTGCCCGCGAGCCATTGAGAGCATAGATCCAAATATTCTGGTCTCGGGATCCGAAATATCCGCTCTTGCATGTAAATATCCAGTTCGATGCCGTCATTTCCGATGTAAACATCATCGAATTGGAAGGCGCCTTTCCCTTCGTAATAGGCATTCCCGCCATTTATGAAGAGCTGAAAAGGAACGGTTTCCATGATGGCGATGTAGATATTCGCTATTGAAACATCCAGGTTTTCATGAATCTTTGCTCTGTATCGATCCTTAATGTGATCGTTATAAAACCTGCGGGGGACCGCACCAACGAACAGCTTAACGTTGTTCGAGAAGAGCATACTCTCTCTTTTCGTAGCACAGGGTACTGCGATTCTGATATGGTGATCATAGAAGCACTCTGGTATGAAATGGTGCTCACCGTTAACTTCGACCTTAATCGCTTTGGATTCGTCCAGGTCAATCACGTCAATATCTACATGCTCGAGAAGATCGCCGAGGCCGATCTGTTTGAGGTTTTCAGTCAAATATCCTTCGGCACTTTCAGTGACAACACATTTTGCTCTGTTGGATAGAATATAGGTTATGAGCGATTTGAGTAGCTTTGAGTCGGTGCGAGGGTGGTTTGGCTCTGGCGGTCTGGCCAGATTGATCTTGATCAAAGCTGACCCATGCTGTTTCAGCCGGTCGGCCAGGCCGAATGATTCAAGCTGATCATGTAGTCTATCCAATCCTGATCTAAGGAACATAGGTTACCTCAATACGGTAGTGCTACGTTTATCTGCGTTGAATAAGCTTGCTACAATATTTTCCATAGACGTTGCAGGGCGGTTTTATAGCCAAGCTTGTTATAAAACGAAATGGCCGAGGTATTGAAGCTCCAGACACCTAGCTCAATTTGATTCATCCCTTTTTCTCTTGCCCAATCATGGATGCCCTCCATTAGTTTCGTGCCAATTCCCGATCGCTGAAATTCCTCTTTGACCACGACAGTGTCTATCTTTACGTATTTTCTCTTCTTAACTATTGGAAAGTCTTTGGATGCCATGATGACGGCATTGATGAATCCGACAATTCTTCCTTCATGTACGGCGACTAAAGCTCTTTGGTCTTCATCACTAATGATGCTGTTTATATAATCCTTTTCGCGAACAGAGCCGTCAGGCTTTTTATATATCGAAGGTAAGGCTATACGATGGATAGCATCGATTTCGTCGATTATTTCACACAGGGCTTCATAGTCTGATTTAAGAGCGGATCTTATTACGACATCCATTTCTTCATGGGAATGAATCGTATTCCATTGGTAATCGTCTCAACTCCTGCTGCCTTGAATCCTAGTTTTTGGTATGCTGGAACGGCGTTAGGCGAAGAGCTTACAGTAATAGCTGCTGTTCTTTTCTTCCTGCGACATTCGGCACAGGCTGCTTCTAGCAAGCGCCTTCCAATTCCTTTTCTCTGGTATTTCGTCTTCACAAAAAACAATGATACATGCCGATACTCCCTTATTTCAATGACTCCAATCAGCCGCTGATCGCCATCAGATGACTCTGCTACAAGGTGAATGTAATTTGGAGAACGGCGATGAAGAATCGCTGACGGACGGATGTACTTACGGAACGCCAACCGCCCTTCTTTTGGGTACAGAGGATCTATATGTTCTGCGAAGACATCCTCTATGAGCTGGGAAATCCTTTCTTCTTCTCCCTTTGCCATTCTTCTAATTTCAATCATAGATGGCTATCTAATATGATTCAAAACAGCCAAATCGAATAGACAGCGTTCTGCCTTAGAATGTATGGGTTCCAAAGGTAACATGATTTGGGCGAAACTCTGCTGAGTAGTGTGGTTCGTACCGAGCTGTTTGAACCATTTCTCTGCCAAGATTATATGCTGCCTTCAGGCCTGTTGGTTTATCTTCTACCGATCCAAATACTGCAACCCAGTTTACTACTAAAACACGATGGATACCAAAAAACATATGCAGATTCTTTATAGCATCCGCGGTGCCTGTGCTTCCTGCTGATACAACTATCCCACCCACCTTGTTTGCAAGTGGTTCTCCCAGAGGCTTCAATGCATATGTTCTATCAATGATGGTCTTGGCTTGAGCTGTCACGTCAAAAAAATACACGGGAGATCCTAACACGATTCCATCTGACTCCTTCATTTTGCGATAGAGGGCCTGCATATCGTCATCAATTTGACACTTGCCGGTCTTGTTACAGGATCCACAAGCACGACAGGGATTGATATCTTTGCCAATTACACTATAGAACTCTGCCTGTGCCCCTTCTTTATTTGCTCCGCGCAACACCTCTTGTAATAAGGTTTCTGTGTTTTTGCCTTCACGGGGACTACAACAGACCGACAAAATTTTCATCATTTAACCTCCCATTAAGACCTCCCCATTATAGTAGGGGCATCAAATCTATAATGCTGCGAATATTGTACGTCGCATGAGCCATTTCAACTCCATCGGGACTGAAATAGCATGAAGTGATTCCAGCGTTCTTGGCTGCATCAACATCTAGCTCTCTATCACCAACACCAAGAGTTTCAGGTTTGAGCAAGCGATGCTTTACGATTAAATAGCTAAAGCTGCCGGGATCTGGTTTCAGAGAGAATCCATCGTCTCCTGATATTGTTTCAGCGAAATACTTTTGAAGATCATACTTATGAAGCAATTCCTCTAGGCTAATCGAATCACGATGGGTAACGAGCAAATTGCATCCGATTTGTGATACGTGGTTACACACCTCCTGAACACCTGGAAAGGGTGCCACTTCGGTTTCAGAGACTTTAAAATAGCAGCTCCAGATTTGCTCCTTGAGTGTGGTAGCGTTCAAACTGTAGTTGATTGCCAGTTCATTTATACAATGCTTAGGTCCGACCTTGGCTGTTTTTAAAATTTGGTCGTAATCACATAGAATCGAATACTTCTCCTTCATCACATTTATTACAGACCGAACAAATGCTGAATAGGTATCAAATAGTGTTCCATCAAAATCCCAGATGATATTCTTCACCACATCTGCTTCCTTATACTCCGTAAATCCTTGGTTGTGCACAGTGCGTCCCG
>CAZLRN010000309.1:0-5972 GCA_964561715.1 uncultured Spirochaetales bacterium | reverse complement strand
ATTTATTACCTCCCCTAAGCTTCTGCAATCCTGCGAAGTTCGTTTTTTGGTTCAGCGACCAGTCGTCTGCTGAATGTCTTTGGGATACCGATCCCCTTGTATCGTTCCCTTAAAAAGGGCGTCTTCGGTCTCCCTCAGATCATCAGGCTTGAGTTGGAACCCGAACTTAGTAGCAATTACCACCTGCCCGCGAAACGGCTCAAGCGCTTCGCCCACAAGTTTTTCGTTGGTGAAGGGGCCGTACACTTCAGCCGTATCGAAGAAGGTGATGCCACGGTCAACAGCCGCATGAAGAAAAGCGATCATTTCCTGTTTGTCTCCAACCGGGCTGTCGCCAAAGCTCATTCTCATGCAACCGAGTCCGAGAGCCGAAACTTCCAAGTTACTGCTTCCAAGCTTGCGCTTCTGCATGTTTTTTTCCTTTTTTTAGTCCTGGATTAGAACCATTTCATTCTCTTTTTTCAAAACAACGTCTTCGTACACGCTGATTTTGTAGTCCAAAAAATCCAGTGTCTTTTGCATTTCTTCCATCTTAGCTGCAAGCTGTGCCCGCTGCTCAATCAAGATTTCTTTTCTGGCTTCAATAGTCTGATCACCCCGTTGAACCAGTTTAAAATACTCAATCAACACTTCGAGGGGAAGCCCCACGCTCCTCATGCACTTAATAAACTCAACCCGCCTTAGGTCGATTTCGTTGTAATCTCTGATCCCCCCTTCGCTTCGATTTACCGGCGGGATGAGGCCAATACGTTCATAGTAACGCAGCGTATCCGACGAAATACCAGATTGTTCACTTACTTCCGAGATCCTCATAAAGGCCCCTCCAAAAAAAGTGTATTACCTGGAGTCGACTCCAAGTCAAGGGCTTTAGTGAATGTAAAGAAGAAATCCTAGTTGAATTTCTACTGGTTCCATTGGAATTTGCGGTTTTACCCAAAAAAAATGAATGAATTCATCTGCTGGCATACAAAATGTGTTCAAACAAATTCAAATTAATGAGCGCTGTTTTCTGCCTGTTTGAACAGGCTTCTTATGCCAGATACAGAATTCATTCGGTGGCGAAGCAATAGGGCGGGGGGCCGCACTCCCACCGAATTGTGACCATCGGCCTCTTTGTTCTTACTCCTTTTATCATTGGTGGTGGCACTGTAAACGAGATGATGTGCGCCTTTATAGGAGCATAGTATTGGGCTACAGATTCGATGGCAGGAGTGCAACTATGTAAACAGACTACGGAAGAGCAAATGGAGATTTCTGAAGATTGATATCCCAAAGTTTATTGTCAATTAAAATATAAGATCAATGCCGATCAGCAGTAGAATTTCAATGATTCTGCAATCGGCGCATGATTTCTGCCAACGTCTACTGCAGAAGACGGCTCGCGTCTTTCTTGTTTTTAAGAATTTCGAAGGTGTAAAGATAGTCCTTGTGATCGGCAGCGTTATAACGGGATATACTTGGATCATACTGGCTGAAACGCTTGGGATCCTTGTCTGCGAATTCGATCAGCGCCCTTTCGAATGTGTCCTTCATCTCCTGCGGAAGGCTTCTAACTGCGGCAAAGCAGTGATTGGGGACCAGTGAAGACCACCAAATGATCTTGACATCTCCTTTCTTTATCTGTTCGTTTTTGATCATACCTGGAATCTGTCCCGATTCGTCGCTGTAAGCCCACGTAACAGCGCAGTCATAGGTACCTTCAATAACCCCCATGATACCCTTACCATGGCTACCAGAGACCTTGTAACTGCTGAAAAACGGTTTGTCAGGATCCATGTAAGCTGGCGGTAATGTGTAGGAGGCTGTCGAGTTGGGATCCGGAACTGCTAAAATTTTTCCTTTCAGATCATCGAGAACCTCGTAAGGGGAATCCCCTTTTACCGCCATGACGATGTGATAGCCGCGCTGGTTGCTTTTGTCTACCATTATTGCGAGTGGCTCGAGATCACCCTTCATTCGATCGTACGTCGTTGCATACGGAAGCGGACCAATTGAGATGAAGTGTAACTTCCCTTCTGCGATGTCATTGATGATAGGGGCCCAGTCAGGACTGGTGCGCAAGACGATGTTGATCCCCGTTTGCTCACTCAGGTAGTCGACGAGGTACCCAAAACGGGCAGCCTCCTTTTCATTTTGCGCCCGCGCACCGAGCGTTACCGTTGGGTACTTCTGGCGCCAGTTTTCGGCCTGCATTAGGTTGATTTGCAGGAAAAGAAAAACAAAGATCAATAAAGTAGTGAATAACTTTTTCATTTTATCCTCCTATTTTTGAGTTCCTCCGTCAGTTGCGGTATGGATCGTACCGAATTGACTTATTCATCATATCAAGGTAGCGCTTCATTATCGCTTCATAACACGTACAACTATCAAAATTCTGCGCTTTTTCTCGTCGAGCGGTGCTTAGGCTGTGGGTTCGAATCCCGCATTGCCCAAAGGTAAGCCTTTCATCTGAACATTCCCGAAGACGACGGAAACCTCTCTTTAAAGGTATTCAGGCAATTTGACAAATGAGGTATTTTTCTAAGTGAGGAATCGAAATTGGCCGAGTACATTCTTAGCAATTGAATTTCCAAGGCGCTGTCAATAGGCACTTATGAAAAGCTCGAGGATCCCCATGAGGCTTTCGGAAAAGCAGGCAAGGAGAGGATGCGCCTGCTCCAGGACAACAGTTGGGGAGAAGGATTACATATTTCGGAAGAATTCTTCGGCCGGACTGCTGACCGTCTCTCCCTCGAGGGTCCCGGTCTGGGCCACGGGGGTGACCTCGACGCGAAGCCATTTCATATCATCACCGGCCGTAAGTAAGTAGGTTGGCTCGGTTTCACCGGACAGAGCCGTCCAAGGACCAGTCTCCGTGTCGCCGCGATACCATTGAAACTGAGTGGCCCCTTCCGGGTCTCCGTCCGCATCCACATACAGGTAATTGGCGTATGCGGTTTCGCCTATATCAAAAGTGTATTCTCCAGGCGGGTGCCCTTCCAGGTAGAGGGCGCCGGGTCCTACCAGCATCGGAGCCGGGGCGGTCCCCGTTCCTGCCGCCCAGCCAGTAAGGGGAGGCCTGTAAAAATCAGATTCAGGATTCTCTACATAATACAGGCATTCGCTGTGGGAAGCAGGCAATGTATCTGTATGGATGCCCCAGTAATCAACGACATCAGAAAAGGGGAAAACATAATAGGTGTCGTTTAAAACATAACTCCACTCTCCGTCCCACAGGTAGCCCCCGTTGACATCCAGACTGCCGGCGTTCAAAACTAAAAGCTGGTCGCTGGACTGGGGAAAGACCGCCACGGGCGCAGAGTTTTCTCCCCCGCCATCTTCTCCAGACGCTGGGCATTGTGCAACGGTGAGCGAAACGATGGCCAGACAGGCTGAGAGCAGAAAGATCAGCAGGTTATACGTTTTTTTCGTCTTCACGGCTTCCTCCGCTATTCATAAGCGCAGAGTATATCACAGAATAAGGATATAATAATCGGGTAAAAACAATAGCTGGTATTTCGCTTGAATTTCCTCCCGCGCGTTCCACAACGATCCGGAGACGGTAGGAAGCAGTGCGGAGTTTCCGGCGATCCGCTCAGGCTCCGGCCCGCCGCTCAGAAGGGAAGTGAGAAGAGGCTGAAGAAGATCGGGGCTCCGAAGGACAAGCTCATGATAAAATGCTATCAATTCCGGATGTCTTGCACTGAATAAAAACTCTCATTGAGCGCAAATCCTGAGTCATTATATTTCGAAGCTGAACAGCTTATCAAATCAGTTGAGGCTTGATGAGAGAATGGTTGCTCAAAGGCAAAAGGATATTAAAGCAATTGGTAGAGGGGGATTACTGGGTATTGTGTCGTATTATTTTAATCCATTGCGCTAAGATTGAGCTAAGATTGCGCGGTCGACCTGAAAATGCTCTCCTGAGCAGCCCGCGCGATCCTAACTTTTGACAAAGAAGTACCACATGGCGGCCATCGAGATGCCGGGTTCCCCTTCGATGATCTCCTGGATTTCCTTGATGCTAATTAGCGTCTTGCCTCTGTCGTCTTTGAGGTTTTTGCCGTCGAACTCAGCGACTTTCTTGCCACGCGGGTCCCGAATATTCTTCTTTTCGATTTGGCCATACACGGCTCCGTTGTAGAACCGGATCGTATCCCGGTCCATCTCAGCGATCTTATCGCCGGTACTCGTCTTTCTAAAGCGCGTGCCATCGAAGCTATAGTCTGCCACCTTTGCCTCCGTTGAAATCAAGTATAGGACCCGAAAGAATGAGAATCAAGACATCCGTCCGAGATACGCGTTAATTTCTCGTGCAATAGCCTGAAGCTGCGCCGGCCTGAAGGTGCCCTGCTCGGGCATTCGGGTCAGATGATGAGAGGCGAGTTTACGAGGTAAAGGGCAAGGCGCAGGGTGCGGAAGATTTCGATGATTCCCTTTTTTTGCCATCGGATGCCCGCGGCGCCGAACGTTTCCCCCTGTGTGAGTTCCGCTATCACCTGGGCCTGATAAGGCGTTCCCATGTCAATTTCGACTTGCCGGGGCTTATCGTCATAGCGGTAGGGCGGGATCTCCCCCTTCTGTGTGCGTTCGAGAGCCCGTTTTGCCGCATCTCGTATCAGCGGCTCGGTCTTCGAGAAGGGAAGACATATCGCTGCGTAGCGGCTTATGGCGTGTTTCACAACGACCGTTTCGATCTCGGGAATGATTCTCCTCATCTTGCTGCAGCACACATCGTCACCCGTGACAAGAACAGTGGGGATACCAAAGTGACCAGCGAGGGCAGCCGAGATATCGCCCTCGCTTACGGGACGTCCTTCCACGCGCACGCTCTTGAAGTGGGCGCTGCTGAAGAAGTGATTGAGCACTCCACGAGGTTCGTCAGAGGAGGAATGAGCCGCTATGAGAAAACAGGCATCAAACTCGGCACGCAGGTCTTCGAAAAAAAGGATTGGTGTGCCTCTTACGACCTCGGCGGAGGGGTGAACCTTATCAAACAGGATGTTCCTGCAGTCGAGACCATGAGAATCGTGAAGCACGATTCGTTCGGCCCTTGCCAATACCGCACCTTCCACGGCTGCGTTCACATCTCGAGTCAGGTACTCCCTGCCCTTTTCGTAGTCTATCCCTCTCTCGCTAACCTCTTTCGGGCTTACGATCGCCGTGGCACCCTCTATATCTACAGAACACACAACGTTCATCCAGTCCCTCCTCAACAGCACTATTTCTTATGAATTCTTGATATATGTCAACGGAGCATTCGTACCAGAGACAGGTGCTCCATAATCTCGGAGTCTCGAGTTCCCGCTTCCCCTTTCTGCCACCCCTCGGGTAGACTGCTCCCCGGAGGTACGAACGTGGAGGAAATGCTGTTTAACGGCAAGGATCTCGAGGGATGGCGATTCGCCGTTGTAAGTGATCCCGGGAGCCGGATCGAGGAGGAGCAGGGATGGGCCATCTGTGGCGGCGTCGACTTGGATCCTGAGGACTCACGTCGCTTTGCGATACACGAGGGATCAGGCGTGCTCTACAACGGCCCCGCCGGCTGCACCGCAAACATCATCTGGGAAGGCAATCATGGAGATTGCGAGATTCACCTCGAGTTTGTCGTACCCGAGGGATCCAACTCCGGGGTCTACGTGATGGGACGTTACGAGATCCAGATTCTGGATAGTTGGGGCGAGGAGGAGCTCCGATACGGGAGCTGTGGCGGAATCTATGCCAGGCGTGTCGAAGGCCGGGATGTGGACGGGACCCCGCCGCGAGTCAACGCCAGTCTTCCGCCGGGCACCTGGCAGAGCTACGACGTTGTCTTCAGGGCTCCTCGGTTTGACGCAGCAGGAAAGAAGACCGAGAACGCGATCTTCGTAAGAGTGATATGGAACGGAACACTCGTTCATGAGAATGTAGAGGTGAAGGGCCCCACCCGGGCCGCTCTTTTCGCAGACGAAGCACCCGAAGGCCCCCTCATGCTGCAGGGAGACCATGGACCC
>CAZLRN010000308.1:0-5988 GCA_964561715.1 uncultured Spirochaetales bacterium | reverse complement strand
TCTCCTGACGGCAGGCGTCTACTGACGCCAGGCATCTATCGATAGAGGAGCCAACGATGAATGTCGACGGCAAGCACTACAGAACGATCTGGCTGAAGGAGCACGATCGAGAGACCATCCAGATCATCGATCAAAGGAAGCTCCCCCACAGTTTCGAAATCGTCGACCTGAAGACTGTGGGGCAGTGTGCTACCGCTATCAAAGAGATGTATCTGAGGGGCGCCGGCGTAATCGGCGCTGCTGCCGGATTCGGGATGTATCTGGCAACCCTCCAGTCCTCTGAAAGCTCCTTTGACAGCGATATGAAGCGCTACTCTGATCTTCTTCTCTCTACGCGACCCACGGCAAAAAACCTCGAGTGGGCAGTGATGCAACAGCAAAATGTGATCGCCGGCGCCCCAAGCTATGCTGAGAAGATAGAAGTTTCCCTTCGAAACGCCAGCGCCATGGCCGACGAAAACGCCGAGCACGGGAGACTGATCGGCGAACACGGGGTGAAACTCATCGAGCAAATCGGCCGCCAAAAGCACGGAGAAACCGTCAATATTCTGACCCACTGCAACGCCGGATGGCTGGCCTTTGTCGACTACGGCTCCGCTCTGGCCCCCATATACGCCGCATACGATAGGGGCATCGATATCCATGTCTGGGTGGACGAGACCAGGCCCCGTAACCAGGGAGCCCGTCTGACAACCTGGGAGCTTTCGAAACACGGTGTGGCAAACGACCTCATTGTGGACAACGCCGGGGGACACCTCATGCAGCATGGCCTCGTGGACCTGGTAATCGTCGGCTCCGACAGAACGACAGCCACCGGAGATGTAGCGAACAAGATCGGCACCTACCTCAAGGCTCTGGCAGCCAGAGACAATGAGGTTCCCTTCTACGTCGCCCTCCCCTCCTCCACGTTCGATTGGGAGCTAAACAACGGAATCGAAGAGATTCCCATCGAGGAGAGGGATCCCAGCGAGGTGCGGTTCATAATCGGCCTCTGCGGCTCCGATCTCGAAAGGGTGCTGATCTGCCCTCCTGAGACGACGGCTAGAAACTATGCCTTTGATGTCACGCCGGCCCGTCTCGTTACGGGACTCATTACAGAGCGGGGAATTTGCAGCGCAGATAGAGAAGGCATCTTGCAACTCTTTCCGGAAATGCGCTAGTATACGACTTTCAAGAACCAACAGAAGCTAGGGAGGAATCGCAAATGGACTGGGGCATGGCTAATCGTCTTGCAAGGCTCATCAAGTCGGATGGGCGCTGCTTTTACCTGCCAATCGATCATGGATACTTTCAGGGGCCTACATCCTGTTTGGAGAAGCCGGGAGAGACCATTAAGCCGCTGCTCCGCTACGCTGACGCCCTTTTTGTGACACGAGGAGTGCTTCGAAACTGCGTCGACCCGGCAGCGGATATCCCCATTATCCTGAGGGTTTCGGGTTGTACGAGCATGGCGGGCAAAGATCTGGCCCACGAAGCCATTACCACATCTATCGAAGAGATTCTTCGTGTCAATGCATCGGCAGTCGGGATCTCCGTTTTCATCGGTAGCGAATACGAACACGAAACACTCCAGAACTTGGCTGATATGGTCAACGATTGTGAGGATTACGGCATTCCGGTCATGGCGGTTACGGCCGTGGGCCGAGAGATGGAGAAGCGGGATGCCAGGTATCTCGCCTTGGCCAGCAGAATCTGCGCCGAGCTTGGAGCCCGGGTTGTCAAAACCTACTGGTGTGAGGATTTTGAAAAGGTCACCGAAGGATGCCCGGTACCTGTGGTTATCGCCGGTGGACCTGTGTGTGAGACCGAGCTCGAGGTCATGGAGTTCGTCTTCGATGGAATCCAGAGGGGAGCTGTGGGTGTCAATCTGGGCCGGAATGTCTGGAAGCACGATTATCCCGTGGCAATGATGCGAGCCCTTAGGGCCATTATCCATAACAGAAAAACACCCAAAGAGGCCCTAGAAATCTTTCAAGAGCTCAAAGCAGGGACAGAGCGAAAAAAGGCTCTTAAATCCAAGTAGGTCCTCGTGCAATACGTCCACTGAGAGCGGGGAGCGGATCATGCGTGTAGCGATGTACTACAACAACAACGATGTCAGACTGGAGGAGATGCCGAAACCCAAAATCGGCCCCGAAGAACTGCTCGTCAAAGTGCTTGCCAGCGGAATCTGCGGCAGCGATGTGATGGAATGGTACCGTATCAAAAAGGCACCGCTTGTTCTAGGCCATGAGATAGCAGGGGATATTGTCGAGGTAGGACGGGACGTTGCCGGCTTCAACAGGGGAGACCGGGTGGTCGTCTCCCACCACGTGCCTTGCAATACCTGTCATTACTGTCTTTCGGGCAATCATACCTGCTGCGAGACCCTGCATACGACTAATTTCTTCCCCGGCGGATTTGCCGAGTATCTCCGTGTTCCTCCTATCAATGTTGATCGCGGCACGTTCCTTTTGCCCGAAGAAGTGTCCTACGAAGAGGGGGTTTTTGTAGAACCCCTGGCTTGTGTCGTGCGCTCTCAACGCGAAGCGGGTTTAAAACCGGGAGACAGCGTCGTGGTATTGGGCAGCGGCATGTCAGGGCTCCTGCATATTCTTCTGGCCAAGGCATCCGGTTCAGGCCGCATTATTGCCACCGACATCAATCCGCAACGCCTGAAAATGGCCGCAGATCTCGGCGCCGAGGCCATCATTGACGCCAGAGAAGACGTGCCTCTCAGCGTTCGCGAAGCAAATGGAGGCAGACCCGCTGACCTGGTGATCGTCTGCGCCGGCGCCCTGAGCGCATTCCAGCAGGCCCTTGGCTGCGTAGACAGGGGGGGTACCATCCTCTGCTTCGCGACAACCGAACCGGGAGTGGAACTCTCCGTTCCCCTCAACGATTTCTGGCGAAATGCGATCACGATCCTCCCCTCCTACGCCAACAGTCCCTACGATGCCAGGATAGCCCTCGAGTTGATCCGCTCGAAAAGGATCCCTGTAGCCAAGCTCATTACGCACAGGCTGGGATTGGATGAAACAGGCAGGGGATTCCAGCTGGTAGCAGAAGCGGAGACCTCCATCAAGGTTATCATCGAACCCCAAAGATAAACATGACTTAAACGGTTAGATTTGTTATATTGTTAGCGTCCCTAAACCTAGCAATATAGGAAATGTCAATGAAATCAGTAGATCTGAAGCTTGACAGGAACGCGACGATTAAGGCGAATCTACCGGATAACGTGGACGTTATCTCGATGTCACTTCCGGAACCGATCGGAGATCCCGAGAAGGCCATCGAAGAGGCTTTGTTGAACTCAATCGAATCTCCCGGCTTGGATAGCATCATCGAAAAGAAACTCGACACCAAGCCAGATGCCAGCGCCGTAATATCGATATCGGACAACACGCGCCCCGTTCCCTATACGGGCCCGGAGGGCATTCTATGGCCCATCGTTAAAAGGTTATTGGACCACGGGGTTAGGCGTGAAAAAATCCTGGTGCTGGTCGGGGTGGGTACCCATCGGGCGCTTGCGGAAGATGAACAACGCAAGATGCTGGATCCCAGGATCTTCGATTCGGGCATTCCCATTCGCAATCATGACTCTCGCAACAGGGACGGTCTTGTCTCTCTTGGCAACACAAAACGCGGAAGCCAGATTTTGATCAATCGCGATTACATGGAATCGGACATCAAAATATTGACCGGATTGGTGGAGAGTCACTTCATGGCCGGAGCTTCCGGCGGCAGAAAGGCCGTTTTGCCTGCTCTAGCCGGCGAAAAGAGCACCTATATCTTCCACGGGGCAGAGATGCTAGCTTCGCCCAACGCGAGAGATCTGGTTCTCGAGGGCAACCCCTGTCATGAAGAGTCTCTCGAAACGGCCAAGATGGCAGGCACCGACTACATTGTCAACGTGACGCTGGACTACAACTATCGCCTAAACGGCGTCTTTGCCGGCGATCTCGAAGCGGCCCATAAAGCAGCCGTGGAAAAGATCAAGAGCTACGTTGTCATTCCCATTGACGAAGAGTATGACATTGCCGTGACCCATGCGGGTTTTGTGGGAATCAACCACTACCAAGCCTGCAAGGCCGCCTATGTCGCCGGCATGTCGGCTCTCAAACCCGGCGGACGCCTCATTCTGGTCGGAAACAACACCGACACCGACCCTGTCGGCAGCACCAAATACAAGACCTGTCTCTATCTACTCCGGTTTCTGGGCGCCGAGGGATTCAACAGGCTCATACGCTCACCGGATTGGGATTTCATGCCCGATCAGTGGGAGGTGCAGATGTGGGCCAAGCTCTTCGAAAAAATCCCTATGGACCACTTCACCTATTACAGCCCCCACATCTCTGCCGAGGCTTTCGAGTTTCTTCCGGGACATGATGGGAACGTCTATCTTCCCGAAGCCGATCGCTATAACGGCTCTCTCGAGCATATTCCTCGGGTTGCTGAAAAAGCCCTGGAAAAGGCGATCCAGGACTACGGGGCCCAGGGCAACGGCAAACCCAGGATCGCCTTTCTCTCAGACGGCCCCTACGGCATTCCGTTTCTCACAAGCTGATTTCTTAATCAGCAGCTGACTCTTAGTCAGTATCTGACTCCTATCAAGTAAGTGACTCTGAGATTCGACAAAATCAAAATCCTTCTTAGCTCAATCTCAGAGCTTGAAGTGGAGGCTGGACTGAAGCAAGTGCTCTTGGTTCCCCCCGTTCTCGATATCATCGGTCAGGTAGTAGAGCACACCCAGCGTGACGTTTTCGAGCAGGCCAACACTAAGTGTTATGCAGTGTCCCTCGGCATTTGTGGCTCCATTCCTGAAGCTGGAGTCGGGGAAAGCGTCGGGCCAGCAATCTCTTTCGAGACGTCTGTAGGAATACGAAGCCTGCCATGTACCGAAGCCTGACACTCTTCTGTAGCCTAGCCTGCCCTTTACTATAAACCCGATGTTATCGTCAGGCGGATCCAGGTTTATGACGAAGTCTCCGGCCAACCCTATATAGGGCAGAAAGGCAGGGAGGAGCTTTCTGAGGCCGAGTTCGGCACTGCAGCCAAACGAATCAAAATCGTATTTCAATCCCCCACCTTCCAGCGTATTTGTGTCCGGAGCGCTGGTCGGTTTAAACAGCTCTCTTCCCTCAACCTCATTGAAGATGTAATACGCACCCGCTATTTTGATGCTAAAACGCTTTGCCAATGTCCAGTCGAATCCCACCTGGAGGGGAAACATCAGAGGATCCGGTTCCTCTTTTGCCTCATCGAGGATGAACAATCCGCATACAAAAAATACATCGAGAAAATGCAGATCCAATTCAACTCCCAGCGATAGCCCCTCCGGAGTGATGTCCGAATCCCAAAGCAGTTGTGAAGGTCTCCAGAGAGGGTTTTTGAACTTGCCGCCTTGCACGGTCAAAATTCCCTCATAGGAGTAGCGAGCATACGCATAGTCTATCGCGATGGACTTGCTCGAAAAGGTTTCTTTAAAGGTCTCGCTAGTCGAGCGTGCGTTAGCCCCGCTGCTAGCGAGACCGAAGCCCATCGTCACACTATCGTGTAAGGAAACGTCTGCTCCGGCCCTCCATCTGAACTTGAGCCGATGGCGATCCTTCTCATCCTCACTGCTCTCGTAGTTATAACTCAACTTCAAGTCGAGGTTCGGTCTAACGGCCTTGGTCCAGGAGGAATCGCCGGACTTATCTGCCTCCTCTCCAAAGGATCGAGGCGCCATTAGTATCAGAAGACACCCGAGAAATACCGCTAAAACGATAGCACTATGCCCCAATTGCCGATTTTTCATTTCTATTTCTCCTTCCCCACCAGGGCCACAGGGAAGTCCCTAATCGTCTCGGGCTTGGCCGTGACAGGGGTCTGCTTTCCCGATGTGAGGTCTTTTACGGTTTCGGCAACGTAGAGATCGAGCTCATTGACAGTAATCTTTTCGTCAGATGTATAATCTGCACTGCCCCTCAAACCATCGACGAGAGCCTTCGTGAAGGCTCCGTT
>CAZLRN010000307.1:0-5989 GCA_964561715.1 uncultured Spirochaetales bacterium | reverse complement strand
CCCAACATCACCTCTCCAGCATGAAGACCAATCCCTATCGCTATCGATTCATAGCTTTTGTAGCAGGTGACTATCGGAAAGGTAAATTTTCTAAGCCCCGAAGGATTCTCGCCCGCTCACAGACAGAGATAAAAAACAAAATATCAATAAGACGATAGATATTCTCTTAGGTACTTTGGTAGAAGGAGTGTTGCAAGATTCTAACTCCAATCGTGATGTCCAGTAATATGGCAGAATGTAAAGTACGACAAAAAAAGTTGAAAAATCTAAAAAGCTTGAATTCTCCAAAAATATTCCTATAATTAATACTAATGTAGTAATGGTTAAAAGCGAGAACTAAAAGTGAAGAACTTACTTGCACTTTGCTTGGTTGTGGCACTGACTGTTCCGGGTTTTGCAGAAGATCCTTTGCGTTTTCTGTCCAATCAGCTTGCCCCGCTTCCAGAAGCCGACAGAATGAAAACTCATATTCTCAGGGGTTTTACCTCTCTTGTAGACTTCCAGGCGTACGACGACAGAGATCTTTTCAAACAGCTAGCACTGGAATCGGCCACGGGAAAAAGCGGTTTTGCACTTATAGGCTGTCTCTACGAGGATTTCCTTTTCCTGTACCACGCGGGTGTTCTAGGGAAGGTGGATTCGATATGGTCCGGTCTTTCAGATCGTAGATTTATCGATAGATTATCTGCTCTCGGAAAGCTTGGCCAAGAAAATCGATATTTCATTCCCTGGATGCAAGCGACCTATCTTATGGTTGCCAACAAAAAAGCATTAAAATTTCTGCCAAAAGAAGCTGATTTGAATCACCTCACATACGCACAGCTTGAGGAGTGGGCGGTAAACGTGCATCTAGCTACCGGAGAGCCCAAACTCGGATTTCCCGTCGGATCGAAGGGGCTTATGCATCGGTTTATACAGGGATTTCTCTATCCGTCGTTTACTGGAAGCATGACGGAGAAGTTCAACAGTCCGGAGGCTGAAAGAATGTGGCGTGGGTTCCGGAATCTATGGAAACATGTGAATGCCCGATCTCTTGCCTATGACCGTATGGACCTGCCCCTTTTGAATGAGGAAGTCTGGATCGCTTGGGATCATACAGCCAGGCTTAAAGATGTGTTCCAGAAGAGGTCGAACGATTTCGTCGCTCTCCCATCTCCTATTGGACCAAAGGGGCGAGGATTTCTTCTGGTACTTGCAGGGCTCGGCTTACCGCGAGGAGCCTCCCACCAGAAGGCAGCAGAGCTTATAGAATATCTGACTCGTACTGAGATCCAAATAAGGACCATGAGCAGTGTTGGCTTTTTCCCGGTGCTCGAGCTCGATGATAAGGAAAAACTTCCGCAAAGCTTCTCGGAGCTCTACAACGCCGTTTTGCAGCAGACCGATACAGCAGATGCCGTACCGACTTTCCAGCCGATACGATTCGGGGGATCAGGCAAACACCTCGATTTAGTATTTCTCACCGCCTTTTCTAAGATTGTTCTAAGAGGACAGGACATTCCGTCCATCCTCGAGGTTCAAGAATCCACACTACAGGAGATATTTGAGAACAGATGAGGAGTCTTTCTGCGCTCAACATTGTAACTGCCCTTTTACTAATCGTATTTGCCGTTGCATTGATCTTGGCGGGGCTATACGGAATCATTGCGTTAAACGGGATCGAGAAAAAGTTGTCTGCGGTTTCTTTCTCCCGACAAAAAGAACTTCACGCTCTCGTATTGGGGATGAGCAGGCTAGACCGCTCGGTTGCTGCCTTCGTGGCCCAGTCTTCCGAAACGAATTTGCAGGAGCTGTTGATCTCGTTGGACGTCGCCTATTCGCTTTTGAAAAATTCTTCGTCAACGCTGAGCACCGATGGTCCGCAATCAATCCTGATTGTCTTCAAAGAGCTCGAAGAGCTCCTTTCTTCCCTCGATGCTCAGATTCGTAACTCCAGTGTCGATCTCCCATTTGTTCGAGAAATCAGCAACCGGTTGGACAATGCGATATCAGCGCTTAGCACAGCATATCTAAACGAAACCCATGCAGTGCTGGTTGAATATGAAAATCAGAAAGAGAACATCAGGAAGTTGCAAGCGAGCAGGACGGTAATGTTCCTGACCATCGCCTCCTCCCTGGCTGCCTTGAGCTTTTTTCTGTACAGACTCTATCGTATGAATATTGGCTTGGAGCTTGAGGTCTCTGCCCGCACGAAGGATCTGAAATCGGAGCTAGAAAGACGGCAACAGGCGGAATCTCACTTGATTGAAAGCGAAAGACTCTATCGGGAGTTGGTGGACAACACTCCGAATTTCATTTTCAGTATCAACGGTGAAGACCGTATCAGTGCGGTGAACAGAAGTCTCTGTGAGGTTTTGAAAGCGTCACCCGAGAGCCTAATAGGAAAGAGTCTCCGGGAGGTGGTTCTCTTCGAACGACTGGTCGAGCATCTAGATGAGTTGAAGCGGAGGCTCGCTTCGGCAGGTGATCGGGCAAAAATAGAAGCGGAAATCCCCGTCTCAGATAGTAATCGTACATATGAGTTTATAATCACGCCGATAGCTTGCGAAAACTGTGACGCCGTGGGATACAGAATAGTCGCCGATGATATCACCGAGCGAAGGCTTGCAGAAAAGAGGCTCCGGGAACACGAAGCGATTCTGAGAAGTTTTTTCGAAAGCCCGGGAGTTATGCGGGGAGTCGTGGAGATTATCGCGGACGATGTGCTTCACGTCGAAGCCAACAAGTACGCCGCGGCTTTCTTCGGTACCAGCCCCGAATCGATGAGGAACAAGTTATCCTCGGAGCTTAACCTACCCGAAGGGACGATAAAGTTGTGGGTTGATCGGTATGAGGAAACCAGGCGCACAGGAAATCCGGTGCAATTCGAATATCCACATAAGATCGGAGACCATGAGCGGTGGATTTCCGCTACCGCCTCCTACATAGGCGATTTCGCGGAAGGCCAGTCGCGATACGCCTATGTCACTTTCGATATGACTGAGCAGAGAAAAGCCGAGCAGATTCTACGAGAAAGCGAGGAGCGCTTTCAGAATGCCTTCTCCTTCTCGTCCGGGGGGATGGCGCTGGTAACACCGGAAGGCCGTTTCCTGAAAGTAAACGCATCCTTTTGCGACATGCTGGGGTATACGGAGAAGGAATTATTGGATACTGATTTGCAGTCGATCACGTTTGCCGAGGACCGCGAGCGCGGACTGGCCTATGCAAAGCGAATGCTCTCCGGCGAGATCGGAAGCTTTAAGATGGAGAAACGGTACGTGCACAAAAAGGGGCACATCGTATGGGCTCTTCTCAGCGCAGCTGCCGTGAAGGATCAGGGCGATCGGGTCCTTTACCTCATTGTCCAGACCCATGATATTTCGGGGCTCAAGAAGGCCGAGGAGGAGCTCCGACACCAGTTACACTGGCTGGAGGTTCTCAATTCCGTATCTAAGGCCATCTCCCAACGAAGCGGACTGGAAAGCATTCTAAGGGTGGTCATGCGGCACCTGGAGGAATATCTTCCTTTTGCTTTCGCAGGAATAACTATTTTCGACAAAGATGCGAAAAAGTCCAGAATCGGTGTGGTCAGCTCCAGAGGCAAACGCAAATCGATTGCAATAGGCATGGTAGAGGAGAATGTAATACCTGAGGATCTGATCGTGTTTGAGACAAATATGGAGCCCGATCGGATCAGGAAGCTCTATCTATCGGAAATGGAAAAAGCGGTATCGTCCGAAGACGGCGGTCTCTTGATCCAAAACCTGAAAAAAGAAGGGATAAGCATCATGCTGCTCATACCCTTAGCTATTGCAGAGCTGCGCATCGGCTCTGTGGCTATGTTTTTCAAGGAGGATATCGCACTCAGTCGTTATGAGGAGAGCTTTCTCAACGGATTGGCCGAGAACATCTCCCTTGCCGCTCAGAACACGAAGCTCTACGAGAATCTCGAAGCTTCTTATACAGAGTTGAAAGCCTCGCGGGGTATCATGACGCAGCAGGAAAGGATGAACGCCATGGGCCAGATGGCCAGCGGTATTGCTCACGATATCAACAACACCTTGGCTCCGATCACTTTATATACGGAGGCTTTGCTAGAAAGCGAGCAGGGGCTCAGTGATAGGGCGAAGCGCTTTCTGAGTACGATTCAGAGCGCCGTAGGGGATATTGAAAGTACAACCATGCGGCTGAGAGCCTTTTACAGGAAAGGGGACGAAAGCGAGTTTAGGCATGTCGATGTCTCGGAGCTCTTTGACCAAGTTGTTTCGCTGACTCGTCCACGCTGGAAGGACATCCCGAATCAGAGAGGTGTCGTGATCCGAATGGAAACCGAGATCGAAGATAAGCTTCTGCCGATTCTGGCCAATGAGAGTGAAGTAAGGGAGGCGCTGATCAATCTTATATTCAACTCGGTAGACGCCATGCCGGAAGGCGGGATGATCACGCTCAAAGCAGAGATAAGGGAACCCTATGTGATTCTGGAAGTAAGTGATTCGGGAAAAGGAATGACCGAGGAGCAGAAGCGGAAGTGCCTGGAGCCCTTCTATACGACAAAGGGGGAGAAGGGCACAGGTTTGGGACTCGCCGCCGTATTCGGGGTGGTGAAGCGTCATGAAGGGACGCTCGAGATCGAAAGCCTGGAAGGAAAGGGAACGTCAGTGCGCCTTCTATTTCCTATGCGGAATGCTGAGCGAGTAGAACCGAATACGGTTGATGAGCACATTCAAATAAGTCTTCTTCGGATTCTGTGCGTCGATGATGATAAGGCAGTGAGGGAGGCTTTGGCTGAAATTCTAGAGAGCGACGGGCATAGCGTGAGAACGTATGCGGACGGCAAAGAAGCGCTGGAAGCTTTCCGTGCGGGCATCGAAGAGAAGACGGGATTCGATCTTGTTATCACGGATCTGGGAATGCCTCATATGGATGGAAAGGAGTTGGCACGACACATCAAGAAGGCATCGCCTTCTACACCTGTGATTCTCCTTTCGGGTTGGGGGAACTACATGAATCTGAGCCGGGAGGCACCTAAAAATATCGACTGTGTGCTGGGGAAACCCCCAAGAATCGGTAAGCTTCGTGAAGCTATGAGGCATTTGCTTTCACAATAATAAAAAGAGACGAGGGATAGGCATGGAGGAAAAGGCAAAGATACTCGTTGTCGATGATGAGAAGCCGATACGGGATGTTCTTGAAGATATCTTGACGCTCCAGGGATATGAGGTAGCGCAGGCGAAGAACGGCATGGAGGCGCTCGATATGATGAAGAAAAACGCCCCGGATGTCATGTTGCTCGATATAAACATGCCCGGTCTGGACGGCCTCGAGGTCACCCGGAGAGTCAAGAAAGATAAGTCCCTCCAACACATACCTCTCGTTATCGTCTCCGGCCTGGACGACATGCAAGCGCGTATCGAGGCGTTGAAGCTGGGAGCGAATGATTATTTGCTGAAGCCTTTCCATGTGGAGGAATTGAAGGCCCGGGTGCGATCACTTGTAAAAGTGAAGGCCTATAACGATCACATGAGCACCTATCAGAAAAAGCTCGAAAGTGATGTGAGGGAGAGAACAAGAGATTTGAAAATGGCGCTTGAGAAGCTGAAGAAAAGTTCTCTCGATACGATCTACCGTCTATCTCGGGCTACGGAATACAAAGACGAGGACACGGCGTCCCACATCGAACGAATCAGTCACTATGTTCAGGCGTTGGCAGAGGAAATGGGCTTAGATGAGGATCAAGTGGAATCCTTTCGGTACGCTTCTCCGATGCACGACATCGGAAAAATCGGCATCCCGGATCGCGTCCTTCTCAAGCCTGGAAAGCTCACTGCAGAAGAGTGGAAAATCATGCAGCAGCATACAATCTTCGGAGCTAAGATTTTAGAAGGTTCAGCTATTGGTTTCATGACGGTAGCTTATAGGCTTGCGGCAAGCCACCATGAGAAGTGGGATGGAAGTGGATACCCGAAATGACTGAAGGAATCGTAGATTCCCCTAGAGGGACGTATTACTG
>CAZLRN010000306.1:0-5991 GCA_964561715.1 uncultured Spirochaetales bacterium | reverse complement strand
CGATCTAGGATCGGCCCGCTTTCGACCCTGGGCAGTTTAACCGGATCGAAGGAGCCATGATTGGGAAGCAAGAGCATGAGATAGAGGTAGCGTGAGACAACCACGAGAGTGATAATAGAAACCACAATGATGACAAGGGTGAGTCTCCCCTTGCCTTTGAGACTAATCAATTTCCTCTTCCCCTCGGCTTTGCTCGTGCGGGAACCTTCGGTCTACCAAGGCTCGTCCCATGACTCGTTCTACATCCACGAATCCAAAGGCTCGTGAATCCACTGAAAAGCTGCGATTGTCACCCAACACCATGATATGACCTTTGGGAACTGCTCTAAACTCGCTGAGGTAAATCGGAAATGTCTCGATGATTTGGGAGCCTATGTAGAGGCATCCGTCCCTGTATGTGATGGGATCGCCCTCCCTTGCGAAACAACGTTTGATGAGTGTTCTTCCGTTTATCCGATTACGCAGCACGACGACATCACCGATATTAGGTCTATTCCACATTAATAAGTATCGGTCGGAAAAGGGCAAAATTATGCCGTAAGACAGGCGATTGATTTGGAGCATCTGACTCGAACGGAGGGTAGGCTCCATTGAGTGGCCTTCGCCTCGCACCACATCCAGGATGAATAGGCGACCAACGGCAAGGAGAAGTGCGAGTAGAAGCACCGTAGATACAGGAGAAACGGTTTTTTCTGTCTTAGCGGATCTCTGTCGATCCATAGGCGACTAAGAAACTCATGCGATATGGAATGATGGAGCAAAATTTTGTTTTTTCAACAATATTTTGCGAAGTAATTGCCACAAGCTTGCTCCGCAAGCTGCTTGCTCTGCAAGCTGCTTGCAGAGCAAGCAGTTGGCTGCATATAGAAAATGGGCTAAATCGTCTGAGTTGTGGGCGCAGCCAACGATAAGATGACCAAATAGGTTCATTATTTTCGATGTAGATCAAGTTTATATTAATAGACAATCCCATTATTGTCGATATGAAAAACGATGAGCTCTGTCTTGTTGAACCAACGGGTCAAACGGCGCTTGAGCCTTGCTCCGTTGCTAAGAAACCGGTTGAATCTGCTGCTTTTGCTTCCCCTGGTTCTGATCTTTCTCTCGTTTTTCTCTGAGGCGCCCTTTCGGATCATACGGGTTTCGGAACTGAAAAGCCTCGAGCTGCCGGATCTGGTCGATACGGAGGGTATACTTGCCGAATACCTCATTTCGGAGCCAATAGAAAATACAAGCGAAATCGAGCTTCATCCGCAAATCATCAAACAACTCAAAATCTCGACCTATCGGGTCAGAGCCGGTGATTCGCTCTCGAGGATAGCACAGAGATTTGGTTTGAATATCGATACGATTATCAGCTTCAATAATATACGAAACGCCCGAAACCTCCTAGCGGGGCGTGAGCTTCGGCTGCCCAACAAGGATGGGCTTCGTTACAAGGTTCGTCGAGGCGACTCACTGGGAAAGATCGCAAAATCCTATGGTATAAGACTCGAGAGTCTCGTGGATTGGAACGGTCTCAGCACGGCTGTCATTGTTCCTGGCCAGGAGCTTTTTATTCCCGGCGCAAGAATGAGCAGAAATGCGCTCAACCTCGTATTGGGAAAGCTCTTTGTCTTTCCTGCAAAGGGACGATTGACCTCTCGATTCGGTTTCAGACCCAATCCGTTTACAGGTGTCCGAGAGTTCCATAATGGGGTGGATGTCGGTAATATTGTTGGCACTCCCGTGAATGCTGCCATGCACGGTAAAGTCGCTAAGGTAGGTTACTACGCGGGGCTTGGAAAGTTTGTCATTCTGGCCCATCCTGACGGTTACCAGACCCTTTACGGGCATCTTCATACGATTCTGGTGAAACGAGGCCAGACAGTGTCTCAGGGGCAAATGATAGGAGAAATGGGAAACACCGGATACAGCACAGGGCCCCATCTGCACTTTACGATTTTCAAGAATTCGGTGCCGGTTGATCCCTTGAAATATCTGAATTAGACTTTACAGAGGGGTAAGGGAAAATGAAAAAGGTTGTATACGGACTAATCGGATTGCTCGCTTTGTTTTCGATCCTGAGAGCCCAGGCCCAGGAGAGTGAGCCCAACAGGATTACTGTTCATCCGAGTCTGGTACAGTTTGCGGATGGTGAGAATGTGGTAAGCCTCGGTTTTGGCCTGGCAGAGGCAGATGATGAAAAGCAAAAAACATGGAATATCTTCCCCCTTCGAGTTGTTTTGCGTTCCGGGGATAAGCGATTCTATCTGGCACTGAACGGCCTGACGTTTCTGACCCGAAGTGGGCTGAACTTCGGCGGAGAGAAGGTGATCAAAGACCGATATCAGGGCGATGTAATCAGCATCGGGGGTCCCGTGACGATCCATGGAACCGTGGAGGGAAGCGTTTGGACCTTCGGGGCTGACGTCACACTGAAATCGAGTGCCGTAGTCACGGGAGATGTAATAGCTCTCGGAGGAAAGATCGAGGCCGAACGGGGAGCGCGTATCAAGGGAAACAAGCACTCGATCCCGCAGATGACTATTCCCTTTCTCGGATTTCTCACATCTCCTCAGTCGGCCGAGACGTTGCTGTTTATCATCGAGCTTTTTGGTGTTTTGCTCTTTCTGCTTGTTCTGTTTATCGTGTTGCATTTCAGGCAGTCGGATCTCCTCGCAATGTCTCGCATTGCTTCTGAAAGCTGGAAGGCTAATCTGCTCTACCTCCTGCTAGGAGTTGCGATAATTCCGATCTTAATCGTGCTTCTCGTGGCTTCTGTCGTCGGAGTTTTCCTCATACCCGTTTTGTTTATCCTTCTTCTGGCGGTGACGTATTTCGCCTTTACCGGTGCATCGGTTAGGCTGGGTCAGCTTCTTTTGAAGGGAGACATCGATGTTCCGGCTCGAGCTTACCTGTGCGGACTTCTCGGTTTCTTTGTTATTCGCATTCCATCGCTCTTGGGAAGGCTCCTATCCCTGCTTACATCTGAGGCGTTAGTTGCTATTGGAGGATTCCTTAAGATTGTTGGCACCGTCGTGCTCTTCTTGGTTGCCCTCTACAGCTTCGGCGCCGGATTGATGTATCTGCGGAGTGTATCGAGGGCTTAAGGCTGAATTTTCTGGACTTTCGATCTACCTGCCACAACAGTGCTTATATTTTTTTCCGCTTCCGCAGGGACAGGGGTCGTTGCGTCCGATCTTCTGTCCGGACCTTCTGATCTGAGCTCCCTGTGGCTGTGATTCACTCCTCTCCCCGACTGGGCTAACCATATCGCGGCGAGGATGTGACGAAGGTCTCTGTGCCCGGTCCGCCCGAGCCGCTTCTGCAGCGGCCTCTCTGCTCAAAGCGTTCTGCGCCGCTGCCGCCTGATCGGGAAGCGCGAACTGCCCCAGGACGCGGTGCCTGGCGTCGCCCAGGTTTTCCTGCTCGAGGATGAGATTTCTGCCCTCGAAGGTGTGAATTCGCACTTTGAGGGTCTTGCGGGCGATTGCAGTACGGATATCCAGGAGCATTTGATCAAAAATCTGAAATCCCTCCAGCTTGTATTCCAGGAGCGGATTTTTCTGTGCATAGGCTCTGAGATAGACAGCCTCGCGTAACGCCTCGAGGTTTTCGAGATGATCCTGCCAGCGAGAGTCGATGTTCCTCAGATATTCAAACCTTATAAAGGCGTTGAGGTTTTCCCTTCCGAGGCTCTCTTCTTTCTCCTCCAGGTCGTGCCTCAGATCGTCGCGAATGTGCTCAAAAAGCTCCTTCGAGGTCATTTTATTGACCTGTTCCTCGTTCATGTTAGGTGAATAGAAGAACTCCTCCTGCAGCCTATTGAGGATATCGGAGTTGCTGGAGTTTGTGTTTTCTCTCTGATCTTCGAAAAAATCGGCGAGGATCTCTTCGATGGTGGTCATAACGCGCGCTTTGAGATTGTTGTCGGCAATGATCTCTTCTCTCCGCGTGTAGATGAAGTTTCTCTGTTCGTTCAACACGTCATCGAACTCGAGAAGATGCTTTCTGATTTCAAAGTTGCGATCTTCCACGCGTCTTTGAGCCCTTTCGATGGAGGAGTTGATCCAGGGGTGCATGATTGGCTCCCCCTCTCTCATGCCCACCCGCGACATGATGGGTTTTAGATTCTCGCCGCCAAACAGCCTCATCAGAACGTCGTCCAGCGAAATGAAGAAACGAGACGATCCAGAATCTCCCTGTCGTCCCGATCTACCTCTCAACTGGTTGTCGATTCGTCTCGCCTCATGCCGCTCCGTGCCCAAAACATGCAGTCCTCCGAGAGCTTTAACCTCTTCGTAGTCTTTCTGCCATTTCTGGAGCTCTTCCCGATGGATACCCTCGTAGGCCGCTTCGTTTACCGACCCGGCCCTTCTCAGGGCCCTGTGCTCAGGATTGCCGCCTAACTTGATATCCGTTCCTCGCCCGGCCATGTTCGTAGCGATTGTTACGGAACCCTTAGCTCCGGCCTCGGATATGATGAGGGCCTCCCTGTGGTGATTCTTAGCATTGAGTACTTCGTGTCGGATTTCACGAGCTGTGAGAAGCCTCGATAGCACTTCTGATTTCTCGATCGATACGGTACCTACCAGTATGGGTTGTCCCTTCCTGTTGAGCTGTTCGATCTCGTCACAGATGGCTTGTAACTTGTCTTTCTCACCCAAGAAGATGAGGTCATCATGATCATTCCTGATCACCGGCCTGTTTGTCGGCAGAACGACCACGTCCAGGCCGTAGATCTTGTCAAACTCCTTTGCCTCGGTGTCCGCGGTGCCCGTCATGCCTGAGAGCTTGCTATACATCCTGAAGTAGTTCTGAAAGGTGATTGTGGCCAGGGTTCTGTTTCTCTGAGCAATCTTGATTTTCTCTTTAGCCTCGATCGCCTGATGCAGGCCTTCGGAATACCGTCGACCGTAGAGTATCCGTCCCGTGAACTCATCGACGATTTGCACCTGCCCTTCCTGGACCACGTAATCCACATCCAGATGGAAGAGCTTGTGCGCCTTCAAAGCCTGGGTGAAGTAATGGATGTACTCGAAGTTTTCACTGTCAAAGAGGGAACCCGCTATGATCCTCCGCTTCTGCAGCAGGTTCTCGATGCTGTTCATGCCCTGATCCGTAAAGGTAACACGTTTACCCTTCTCATCGATCTTGTAATCCCCGATGGGGTTCTCGGGGTAATCGTCCGTTTCAGGGTCCTTTTGACATTCTTCGAGAGAGCTGACCAATTTGTTGACTTCGTAATAGGTGGCTGTGTCGTCCTGGGCCGGACCGGAAATAATCAGCGGGGTTCTCGCCTCGTCGATCAGAATCGAGTCTATCTCGTCGACGATACAGTAATTATGTCCTCGTTGAACCTTCCCACTGGTATCCCATTTCATGTTATCACGAAGATAGTCGAATCCGAATTCGTTGTTGGTACCGTAGGTAATATCCTGGGCGTATGCCTGTCGGCGGGCATCGTTGTCCATTTGAGAAAGAATGCAGCCAACACTCACGCCGAGAAAGCGATAAACCGGTCCCATCCATTGTGCATCTCTCTCTGCCAGGTAGTCGTTTACGGTGACGATGTGGACTCCCTTCCCGCCAAGGGCATTGAGATAGGCAGCCGGAACGCTTGAAAGGGTTTTGCCCTCACCGGTCTTCATTTCCATTATGGAGCCCTGATGAAGCGCAATGCCGCCCATTAGTTGAACGTCGAAGATCCGTTCGCCCAGGATCCTTCTGGCAGCCTCTCGGGCTATTGCGAAGGCTTCGGGTAGGATGGTATCTAGCTTTTTGCCTGTCTCTATCTCTTTCCTGAGCTGCTCTGTCCTGTCTGCAAAGCGCTCGTCTGGCCAGCTCATCAGCTCGGGCTCCAGGGAGTTGATTTGCTCTACAATTGGAGTGAGGCTTTTAAGGTCTCTCTTTTGCTTCGTTCCGACAATGAAGGTCATGATTTTTTGAATCATGGCATAAATTTAGCGACAATAACTAGGATTGGCAAGCTCAGCATCGCTCTCTCTG
>CAZLRN010000305.1:0-6018 GCA_964561715.1 uncultured Spirochaetales bacterium | reverse complement strand
GACCTGAATGCTCCCCCTCAGCGCCGCTTCCTTTGTCTTGAAGTCCTGGATCTGAGCAAGGGCATCCCGGTGATAATCTTGGTCGGTTTTCGGTCTGAGGGCGTCGGTGGGATTCACGATGATAGTGCCTTTCATATGCTTCGGGTGCAGCAGGCAAAGGGCCTGGTATGTTCCAGGTTTGGTGAAGGTTATGCTGACTGTATCGCCTTGATGCTGGAGAAATCCAGAGTTCACGTACCCCGTCCCGTCGAAGGTTACGGAAAGATGTAGCGGTTTCTCGGGATCCGGAGGCGGGCCGGTTGGTGCGGGAGCGGGAAAGAATAGCACCGGGTTGGCTTCCAGGTTCTTGTCCGGCTGGGGAATGAAGGGATCAGGTAGAGGACGTGGGGCATTGAAGGTGATCGTGTGAGGTTCGTGGCTACGCAGCGTAAATACGATCGTATCCCCTGCGTTCACCGTCAGGCTGTCCGGAAAGAAGGCCTCGAACTCCGCACCTTGTGCGACCTCCTCATATCCCAGATCAACATGGAAGGTCGCAGCTGCCGAGGGGGCGGCCGAGGCGGGGTTCGAACCGATCAGGGCAGGCAGCAGCACTGACAGAAGCGCAGTCAGCACCATCAAGCCTCTGCGTCGGGTATGGAGGAAGCCTCTCAATACTTCGGGCCTAGCGAAAACAAAATCGGGTTTCTTCATATCTTTGTCTCCTTGTAGCAAGTAGAGTGCGGCGGCTATCCACCGCACGAGTCTGCTCTGACAGAGCAGGGATAGCACTGCGTGGCGAGCCTTTAACATACAGAAAGTATATTGATAGTTGACTAATTTAGTCAAGAATAAATCCACAATTCACCCCATGGATCAGCAGAATATGTCTGCGCGCAACTAGCCTCGATCCTCCGCCGTAGGGTGAAAGAACTGTCCGCGGGCGCCCCGACAGCCGGCAAGCAGCCGCTTTTCCCGACAGAGCGGGTCAGGTCGATTACATCCTAGGTTCTGGTTGCACAGGTTCCGGCTATAAGGGGTATCCGACCTCCTGCCTGATCTATGAGCCTCCACCAACCTCGGCTTGTGTGGGGCAACATAGATGAAATACATGGCGGATATTCAGCTCTATTCGATTCTATCGCGATTCTCAGCTTGCGGCAAAGATTAGTAATTGGTTCAAGATTTCAATCTTCGCCCTCTGCCTTCCTGTTCGCCAATGTAATCCTCATAGGACTGGCGTTCTTTTAGCCGCGCACCGCCCAGGTGAGGATGGGATCGGCCTTGCCCCTGATTTGAGCTGGGGGCATCTCGCTCATTGTGAACTTGCTGTTAAGATGGCTCTTGACCTCTTTCGTTACCAGGATGTCGGCATTGAGCCGTCGGGTCAGACCTTCGACGCGGGAAGCGACGTTTACAACATCGCCCATAACGGTAAACTAGAGCAGCTCGTCGCTTCCGACGAGTCCGGCGACCACGGTCCCGCAATGTATGCCGATTCCGATGCTCAGCTCCGGAAACCCACGATCCCTCAGCTTTGTGTTATATTTGCCGAGGGCCTCTCTCATGCCGATAGCGGCTTCCACCGCGTCCAGCACGTGCCACGGATTTGGTGATAGGGCCCCGAATACGCTCATTATGCCGTCGCCCATTACTCTGGTCACGTGACCGTGATGTGACCGAATTACGGCGGACATCTCTCTGAAATAGCCGTTGAGCATTTCTATGACCGCAGCCGGATCGAGTCTTTCACTGATTTGAGTGAACCCTCGAATGTCAGTAAACATGACCGTGACATCGCGTCTATCACCGCTTTCGAAAGCTCCATCGCCGATTATTTTTTCCACCAACTCCGCCGGGGCAAACCGGGCAAAGGAACGCTGCAGCCTCTCGAGCTCGATCATGCTGCGCTCGACGCGCCGCCTGAGAACGTTTCGTTCCTTCCACACGGAGTTCACCATCAAGGCCAAAGCCACTGCAATAGCGATACAGGTACTGAGGGCGACGATGTAGGCAATCATTGCCTTACCAATGAGAGCCGTGCCAAGGTGTTCCAGAGTGCTGCAGTGCCTATGGCTTCCAGGGTCATCTCTTCGCCCACTTTGGCGAGGAACCTGCGAGTGCTGCCCTGAATGACTCGGGGCTCATACCACACCGTTTCCCTGGTCCAACGCATTAGTCTTTCTTCGTTGGATGTCAAAACTGGCGAGCTCAATTCTGAAAGGATCGTGTCGATTTCTGTTTGCGATAGCCCTTCTTCGAGGAGGATATCCCGGGTTTCCTCCTCGCATAAGCGGGAGCCCAGCTGCCGGCAAATCACGGCAAGCATCAGCACCTTGCTTCAGCGTCTACAATCTTTAAGTCAGCATTGTGTATCGGATCGTTACCCCTAACCATCTGGCAGCTCTGGTTCTAGGCTAGTACGGTTTACCCGGCCGCGACATGGATCTGCCGCGTTCACCCTTGCCCCCGTCGGAAAATAGCCACCAAGCCAGTGATTCGCATGCGTCCATCTCCAGAATAGCAGATGTCCTGTGGGATGGCACAAACAGAGGACTCATGCTACGCTATCTCAGTAGACATCCTTAGGTTTTCAAATCCGATTTGCATCGGCGCCCGCTGAGCCGATACGGAGAAGAGGAACGAAAGGAAGCATATTCTATGATGAGCGACCACAACCATGCTGATCGCGGAGCGTCACAGGAGCTAATCACGAGCTACGAACTCGAGATGTGCCCGCCGGCTTGCGTGCCTGGCGCCGCCACCTGGAGCGCCCGAGCTGTACTGGATTTGGAAATCGACGCGGTTCTGCCGTACCTGTATGCCCGGCTCGAAGCTTCCGACTACGATCATCAAGCCCGGATACTGATCTGGAAGGATCGAGACCACAAATTCGCTTTCCGATCGCGGGAGATTAAGGCCGCACCGGCACTTGACCGGGAGGAGGCCAAGGCGCTCATCGACAGAGCCGTAGCGCTGCTTAACGATACCTGGCGCGAACGGGAGTCCATAGAACCGCGGTTCGAACGGCGCACCTTGCCAAACCTGATGCAGCTTTACCGACTGCTGCCGCGCACCAACTGTAGCCGGTGCGGCTGTGCCACTTGCATGGCCTTCGCAGCTTCAATAAGAGAAGGAAGGGTGGAGCTGGAGCGCTGCACAGCGCTGGACCGGCCGGAGCACAGAGAAAGCCGCCGGGTGCTCCTGACACTGCTCCAGCCTGTCGCGCCAAGCGGTTAAGGTCTCCTAGTGTAATGTCTCAAAAATAGCTGTACACAGTATTGGAATTGATGGTTGAGGCTGCAATATGCGTGGAAGCGACAAAAAACGGACCCACGATATCGCTGTCTCGGTCCTTTCGCACCCTATCACCGCAGATCTCGGTGTCAAACCCGCAATCCTGCGCCTCTACGACAACAATATGCCCGAGGACCGGCTATAGGTCTTCCTATTAGTTTATCCGCAACATGAAGTTAGGCCCCGGCATGAATGTCCATGTTTGGTCTCTTCTCGGGGCTGTTCAAGCACCCATATGCGCTTTTGAGAAGGCGAAGACTAAAGTGTCAGTTCTCCCCTGAGAGGCTTTCGCCAAAAGTAACCAAAGCCGGTTGAAGGGATGTCCAGCCTGTAACCAACAAAATCAGCCCACCGGACGCCACAAACAGCAAGATCAGGTTCCATGAGCCAACTGCCCCTGATATGGCTTGAGAAACGGGCACTAAACCGGCGCTTGACAACATTAACAAACTCATAATCCTGCCTAACATTGTTTTAGGTGTTTGGGTTTGAATCCAAGTAAACAGGATGATAGTTATATATCCATTGCCCAGGCCAAGCAGCAACATTAGTCCAAAATCCACCCAGGTTGAATTGACAAAGCCTATTATCCCCATCGCTATCCCAAAAGCAGCCAGTAGAGCAATCAGAAGAAGGCGCATGGTTTTCCCGGTTGGCCTGCGAAGCGATCCGGCCAATAGAAAGCCCCCTAAATTGCCGCCCGCAAAGCCGGACATCAGCAATCCGAAGGCCACTGCCTCTTCGGCTAGCCGTTGATGGGCTAAAACCGGCACACCAACCAGAATAGGACCGACAAACAGAAAGTTGACGGCAGCGATGACGAGAAATATCAAACGCATCGGCTTGTCATCCCACACATGTTTCAGACCGGCCGCAATGGCCGCGTAGATGCTTTCGCAATCGACGGCGTCCGTTGCGGAGGGCAGTTTCCCGCCGCCGCTTATCAACCACAAGGTTATAACTGAGACTGCAAAGGTGGCAGCGTCAATGCCAAAGGCTAAACCAATCCCGAAAAATGACTCTGCGAATCTGCCAATTAAAATCCCGGCTACCACGGGCCCGATAAAGCCTACCAATTGACCACCGCCCATTATAATTGAGTTGCCGGCCTGCAAATCCTTTTCTTTGACCAGCATGGGCACAATGCTATTTCCTGCGGGTACCGCAAATCCGGCGACCAAGCCAAAGCACAGTCCGAAGGTATAGAGCATCCACATCTTGATAGCTCCTGTGATAACAGCCCCTGCCATCAAGACGGTCAACACAAGACGAACAATATCTGAAGCCAGCATGGTAATTCGTGGCGAAAAACGGTCTGTAAAAGCACCCCCAAAAAGCATAAACAGAGCGCGGGGGATGCCTTCCAGCGCCAGCACGATACCCAGAGCCAGAGGGTTGCCGGTTAGTTGGAGTACCAACCATGGAGTGGCAATCAGGGCAAATTGGTCGCCCAGCAATGAGGTGGAAACTCCAACAAACAATAATCGAAAATCACGAAGAGAAAGAACATTCAACATGGGATTTTTTTCTTCAGGTTGGTTATTCACGATGGATCAGTTTTCCTTTCCATTAGTTTTCCTTTCCAGTTGAATCAAGCAGATTGAGATTCATTGTAACTTTGAAAAAGAACGCTTTGTTTCTCTTAATAATGATCAGGGCGACTGTGGCCAAACGATAGGAGCTCGTTAGAAAGTCTAAGATGCTCGCATGGATCAAGAACAAGCGATCATGATTCTTGATGATTTCAGGGGAGATGGTCCGGCGATCTTACAATCACCTTTACATTCTGTCCCTGGCTGAGAAATAGCCCTAACAACAACCTCCCCGCCGACAACGGCGTCAGTAAGGAAAGAGCCTCGGCGAGCTGGTGGGCATTCGTCGGAACGATAACGAGCTCGTAACCGTCCACAGGAGAAGCAGTTTCTGTAATGTTCCAACGGTACACGGCCGCCTGCTTCGCCGGATGTCCCTTTCGCTCGTCGAGAAGGTCCAGCGCCGCTTTGCTGGCAAGGCTGGCAGCGCGCCCCCTGCGAACGAGATGCGTAACATCAGCACCGGCCTCCGAAAGGGCCCAGCCATATATTGTGCCAATCACTCCCGTCCCGGCCACAAGGATCTTCACAACGTCCTTCCGTTGTTTTGCAAGATTAGTTCACCTCCATCACACGATTCCTGTTCCACTGCACTCTTGGGGCATAGCCTCTCGGTATGTTTACAATCGGCTCATCCGAGTATCCCAGCGCCATGACCCCAAGCACACTCCATCTCCGCGGAATTTTCAGTTGTTTTCTTGTCATCAGGTCCCAGCTTAGTGCTCTCCGCACCGAGTCCATAAGGCAAGAGCCGACGTTCAGGGATTCTGCAAAGATCATCATCGTCGAAAGCAGATATTGAGCGCTGGCCTCGGTAACCGGCACCCTCTTGTTGCCAACTAGCACTACCAACGCCTGGGTGCACGGCTTCATGATGCTTTTCCTCTTGACCAGATCACGCTCCATTTTCTTCGCAATGGCAAACAAGCTCGAAGAGAGGCGCGTGAGAGGCTTTAGCAAAGACAGAATCCGATATGCTCTCCCATACAAGCGCAACGCCCCCTTATCGATCTGGTCGACTATCCTGCGGTCGGTGATCACGATTATGTCGATATTCTTGTTCTGGTTGGGGGCGTATTTAGCGACATCAACGATGCTAGCTATCGTCCTCTCCGGCAGTTCTCTCTCTTTGAATATCTTGGTTGACCGC
>CAZLRN010000304.1:0-6057 GCA_964561715.1 uncultured Spirochaetales bacterium | reverse complement strand
ATTTTTCCTTCGTTGCTCGTAGATTAAAATACTTAGCCATTTCGGGATTTTCTATTATTTTCCTCTCCAGTTTAATTTTGTTCTCTTCGTCGCTTTCCGCTAATGCCGACAAGGTACTTGCGATTATTTTCATGCTCTCTGGATACATAGGCATTGCTGTTACAAGCGCATCGAAAGGAACGGCGGAAATCAATCTTCCTCCTAGTAAATGCTCGCAAATCCTTTCTATTACTGGCGGAAGAACACGCCCGTTGGAAATGATTGCTCCTATTCTTTCTCTTATATTTATCTTATCTGGTATTTCTTGTAGATTTGCGAGAATATCTATTGCGTTTCTAATTTGACCATTATCATTCGAATTCAATCCTCCCTCAACGATCAACAAATACTCTTTGCTGAGATCGATCTCATCACATTTTTGCAATATCTTTATTGCCCACAGAACATCATTTCTATCTTGACGCAATTCTAATATTTGCTTCATTTTATTGACTATAAAATTACATTCAGCAGATTCCACTCCAATAAGCATTATTGCTTCAAATATAAAATAATTTATCCTTTTATTTCCGAAGATCATAAACGTAGAATCGGCAAATAAAGTCTTCTTATTGACTGTGCGGTATATTGAAAGCAGAACAGTCTGCGGGATCGTGACTATTCGGAGATGTTGGAGCGAAAGGTGTACGAGATGGGAGGTTTGAAAACCCTTATTTCCAGGAATCACTACGACGAAAAAACCTTCTGGTCAATTTACAACAAGTCCCTCTACTCCCGAATCAAAAGGCGAATGGATCCCGAGAACCTCTTTGGCGATCTCTACAGCAAGTTTCATCCCCACCTAAACCACCGCTGATCCTTGTCCATCATTCTGCCGCGCTTGACCGTGCATATAGGACGCGGTATGATCTGGGCTACTCAAGAGGTCGTCCGATGAAGACTTATGCGGAGATTAACGCTAAAATCGAATCTCGAAAGGCTGTTGTTTTGACAGCCGAGGAGGTGATCGACTACGTCGAAAGGAGGGGTCCGGAAAAAGCTGCCGAAGAGGTAGACGTTGTCACGACAGCCACCTTTGGCCCGATGTGTTCGTCCGGTTGCTTTCTGAACTTTGGGCACAGCAAACCGAAAATCCGTATGACCGAGGCATGGATCGATGATGTTCCCGTGTACTGCGGAGTGGCAGCGGTGGATGTGTATCTCGGTGCAACCCAACTGCGGTACAACGATCCAGCCAACCTCTACTATCCCGGGGAATTTCGATATGGCGGAGGCCACGTCATTGAGAAACTGGTTGCCGGGCAAAAGGTACAGCTCTTTGCTCTCTCTTACGGGACCGACGACTACCCCCGAAGGGAGATCCGAACCCTCTTTGATATCGACGACCTCAACCAGGCGATTGTTGTCAACCCGCGCAACTGCTATCAGAACTACAATCTGGCGGTAAATCTCTCCGAAAGACCCATCTATACCTATCTGGGCTATTTGAAGCCTGGGATGAAGAACCTTACCTATTGCTCGGCAGGACAGCTGTCGCCTCTTCTCAACGATCCTTTCTACGAGACCATTGGGATTGGGACTCGAGTGTGGCTGGCAGGAGCCCAGGGGCACGTCTACGCCGAAGGCACTCAGCACAGCCCGGTGTGTGAGAGAACCCCCAACGGAGTTCCGGCCGAGGGCGCCGGGACACTGGCTCTGACGGCCAATATGAAAGAAATGAATCCTGACTTTGTTCGAGGCATAAGCCTCAGGGGTTATGGAGTCTCCCTCGCCCTTGGGGTGGGGGTACCCATACCCATACTGGATCAGTCCATAATTGAACGAACGGCCGTGCGGGATCGGGATATCTATGCGCCGGTCATCGATTACAGTTCCGACTATCCCAACCGTACGGGAAAGGTGATCTGCAGTCTCAACTATGAGGAGCTGAAGCGGGGTGAGGTAAGCATCAATGGCAAGAAGGTGGAGGTTGGATCACTCTCTTCATACGCCAAGGCTCTCGAGATCGCAAACATTCTCAAGGATGAAATCGAACAGGGTGAGTTTCTTCTTTCTGAGCCGCTGAGAAAACTACCTGTAGAGCAGCGGATGAAGACCCTGGAGATGAGGGACAACGGGCGATGACAACCAAGAAATTCTTATTTTGGTTCAGCAAGAGTGAGACAGAGAAACCTATCGTCTATCATCTCGTCAAGGACTACAATCTGATTATCAACATTTTCCGGGCTAAAGTGACTCCCGAAGAGGAGGGCTACCTTGTCCTAGATGTAACGGGAGAAGAGGAGGACATCGAGAAGGGATTGGAGTACATGAGAAGCTTCAACGTCTCCATCAATGAAGGTGGCCGTGGGCTTCGGTGGGATTCGAGTCGATGTACCCATTGCGGCAACTGTCTTACTCACTGTCCGACGGAGGCGCTGCATATCCCCGATCGCGGGACGATGAAGGTGGTCTTCAAAGAAGAGCTCTGTATAGAATGCCTAAGCTGCGTGGAGAACTGCGTCTTTGGCGCCTGTTCAGCCGTGTTCTGACGAAGCGAGGCACGGATGAACTCCCCTGAAGGCGCATACGGAAGAGGCGCCTCCTGGCATCATTTTTCATGGAAAGGCGCTGCCTATCGCGTCTGGTCTTCGAAAATCAATACGGTAAAAAGCGAGATTACTCATCAGCGTGACCTTCTGGAAGCCTATATAGAACAACATCCGGAATTCGCGACCTCTATGCGACCCCTTGACGTGATAGATGGAGCCCCTGAAATCGCCAGGAGCATGGCTGAAGCTGCCCGTAGCGCCGGGGTCGGTCCTATGGCAGCGGTTGCGGGAGCCATGGCTCAGGCTGCGGCGATGGCGGCGCTTGGTGAGGGAGATCGCGAGGTAATGGTGGACAATGGGGGGGATATCTTTCTCTCCGCCGAGAGAGAGGTCGTTGTCGGGCTCTTTGCCGGCGATAGCCTGGTTTCCAGGCGGCTGGGCTTAAAGATCGAGCCGGCGATGATGCCGTTGGCGATTTGCTCTTCCTCAAGCCTTATGGGGCACTCCCTCAGTCTGGGCCACTGCGACTTGGCCTGTGTTCTTTCCCGGAACGCGGCCCTCGCGGATGCGGCGGCCACTCGGGCTTGCAATTCCGTGAAGACATACCGGGATATCCAGCCAACTTTAGAAATGATCGTATCCATCCCCAACATCTCAGGGGTGATGATTATCGAAGAAGGAAGGATCGGACTCGCCGGGAATGTGCCCCCACTGGTAGAGCACAGCGATGATTCCTTGATGAGCAAGGTCCATCGCTGGCACGAATAAACTCCTAACCACAGAGCTCATATCGAGCCCGGCTTTTTTAGACATACTTAATGAATTGGAGTATAATAGGGGGTTAGAGGGTGTATGGAACGACAGAGAGTGTGCAGTGAGCAGTGCATCATCATTTCCGAAAAGATCAGAGAGAGGATTGTACTTCCGGCGTCAGTCTCCTATCCCCTATTTGTGGAAAGTGACCTCCTGGAGAAAACCCTCGAGCTCATAAAGAGGAAGAACCAGGATTCGCTTTGCCTTCTCTTTTTTCTGGCATCCGAAGAGGTGAGCGTCATAGACAATTTTTTGAAGAGCTTCAACCTCCAGGATCTGGCCTACGGAATTGTCGGAATATATACAAGCTGGCGATCTCAAGAGTTCTCCAGCCTTCCGGGATCTCTGCTCACAGTGCGGACATCGAATGTGACGCGAGACGAGTTCGGATTTCTCGTTTCGAAATCATTTTCCACAATCACCGATCTCGCCCAGCAGAAGCAGCAGCAGGAGCAGCGGTTTGCCACTCTGCTGGATGTTCAGCAGGATCTCGAGGAATTGATCAATATAGGCAAGGCCCTTTCACTGGAGAAGGATTCGGAACGCCTTCTGCGTTCTATTCTCTACCTCAGCAAAAAGATAACCGGCGCCGATGCCGGCAGCATCTTTCTCGTCGAAGAGGGAGCGGAGCGACTTCGCTTTACCTACTCCCACACCTTCTCCAAAGAGCTGGCGTACGAAGAGTTCACGATGCCGATGGATGTTCGATCTATTGCAGGCTATGTAGCTGTAACGGGCAAGGTGCTCAATATTCCCGACGTTTATCGCATTCCCCCCGAGGCCCCCTATTCCTTCAATCGCTCCTTTGATCGGGAGCACGGGTATCGAACTAAATCCATGCTCACGGTGCCGATGCGTAACCATATAGACGAAATCATAGGGGTCATCCAGCTGATCAACAGCAAAGAATCCCTTGAAGGGGATCGAGTCTTTTCGGGAAATGAAGCCTTCGAAATACGGCTTCTGTCCAAAGAGGACTTCGAGAACAAGGTCATCGCCTTCGAATCTCGATACGAAAGCCTGCTCGAAGCTGTGGCCAGCCAGGCAGCGATTGCCATCGAGAATAATCGCCTCATCGAGCAGATCGAAAATCAGTTCGACGAGTTCGTAAAAGCTTCAGTGAGCGCGATTGAATCGCGGGATCCTGCGACAAGCGGGCATTCGGAACGCGTGGCGGGCATGAGCGTTCGCATGGCGCAGGCCATCAACCCGCGGACCGAAGGCGTCTTCAAGGACATCTCCTTTTCAGAAAATGATCTCAAAGAGCTGGAGATGGCGGGGCTCCTCCATGACTTTGGCAAAGTATATATAGATCCAAACATCTTCTTGAAGGGGAATAAGCTTTTTCCCAAGGACCTTTCCTTTCTGTTGATGCGTCTCAATTTTCTCTACCGTAGCATCGAGCTGTATTACTCCAATAAGCAGCGGGATATCTATGCCCAGACGAAGGGGGATATGCAATCAAAGATCATCTCTTTCGAAGAGGCGAAGTCCGGCCGCCTCGCCGAGCTTCTCCAGATTATCGAGCTGATTGAGATTCTCAACAAGCCGTTCCTCCAGAAGGGCGATCCCGAGGATCTTTTGGCTGACATTGAGAGCCTGGGCCGGGAGCTCAAGTTCGACGATCTCGAAGGCAAGGAGATTCCTCTTATTACCGACGTCGAGAGGGAGAACTTTCTTATAAAGAGGGGCAGCTTGAACGCGGCAGAGAGGAAAATAATAGAGAGTCACGTGGATCACTCGTATACCTTCGTAAGCAAAATACCGTGGCCGCCGGAGTTCAAGCGCATACCCGAGTTCGTTCTCAAGCACCATGAGAAACTCGATGGCTCAGGTTATCCTCGAGGCCTCAAGGGGCGCGAAGAGATCCCTATTCAGGCCAGGATGCTGACCGTAGCCGATATCTTCGATGCCCTGACTGCGCCGGACAGGCCCTACAAGAAATCCGTGCCGATGGATCGTGTTCTGTCGATTCTCACGGATGAGGCGAATGAAAACAAGCTCGATCGGGACCTCGTCGATCTCCTGATCTCAGAGAAGCTCTACGAGAGCAGGTAGAGAGCGATTCCTTCGATATGCAATCATACCCAGCTCTACAGTCGGCGTTGACTGTACAGTACGCGTGTATTAGATTGACTGCGGCAAATCATGGGCTTTAGCCACGGAGGTCTGCCTCAGCCGGGCTTGGCTGCCCGCGCCTCAGCCGGCCACGCCACGCTACAACTCGGCCGGGCTCAGCCGCCCACGCTACGCCGGGACAGACAGAGAGCAGGGAGGAGCTCAATGGTCGAGCGAGATCTACGATCCTACGCAAGGCTCTTTTCAGAGTATACCGAGCTTCGAATACAGGAGAACCGTGCTACCCGCATCTCAATGGTGAAGGGAAATCTGGTGGGTAACTCCCGCAGCGTCAACAGCGGTGTATCGGCAAGGGTCTACAGAAATGGATCGTGGGGATTTGCATCAAGCCCGGAGATGTCTGCTCAGTCCGTGGCATCTGTTGTGCAATCGGCTACTAAGAACGCGGTCTTTTTAGATTCCCGAACGCAGAGGAAGGCTGAAGCCCTCCCAATCGAATCGGCGACATCGGAAAACGATTTCTCAACAGAGAAGCCCCGCTTGGGCCAGGCCGAGTTGGTAGATTTTGTAAGACGCTTAGATGAGCATATAGTTAAAAGCTACCCCAAACTCACCAGCAGGACGGTTGTCTTGA
>CAZLRN010000303.1:0-6066 GCA_964561715.1 uncultured Spirochaetales bacterium | reverse complement strand
AACGGTAAACTTCATCTTGACTATCTCCTGGAAGACTTTCATCCGTCGGAGGTTGAGGAGCGTGACGCCCCTTTTAATCGCTTCGGAACCCCTCCTCCAGTAGAGCAAAACGATACCCAGTATCTTCATCTGCTTTTCCACTGTGGAAAAACGGTCTATCTCGTCGAAGGCATTCTGCTGGAGAAACGCATTCTTGAAAAGGTTACAGACATCGAGAATAAACCTCTGGCTGTCCGGCAAGGCATCCGGTCCTACCAGCTTTACCACCTGATTCAGCCGTACCTCCCTGTGCAGAAGCTCCATGATCTCTGTTCTATCCCGAGACCATTCTGTGCCGACATGCTGCTCCCACCAAGAAGCAATTTCCTCCAGGTACTCGCTGTAGCTCTCCAGCCATGAAATCGCAGGATAGTGTCTGGCATTGGCCAGATCGCGATCCAAAGCCCAAAAGCAGCGTACAAACCGTTTCGTATGCTGGGTCACAGGCTCGGAGAAATCCCCTCCTGGCGGTGAAACAGCTCCTATGACGGAAACCGAGCCGGTTTCTCCCGATAGAACCTGCATGGCTCCCGCCCGCTCATAGAACTCGGCGATACGCGTGGGGAGATAGGCTGGAAAACCCTCTTCCGCAGGCATCTCCTCCATCCGGCCGGAGAGCTCCCGAAGTGCCTCGGCCCATCGAGAGGTAGAGTCGGCCATCACTGCTACGTCGTATCCCTGGTCCCGATAGTACTCGGCCAAGGTCACTCCAGTATAGACGCTGGCTTCCCTGGCGGACACCGGCATGTTGGAGGTATTGGCGATAAGAATGGTCCGCTCCATGAGACTTCTTCCGGTTCTGGGGTCCACAAGCTTGGGAAACTCGGTGAGGACATCGGTCATCTCATTTCCCCGCTCGCCGCATCCTATGTAAACGATTATCGATGCATCGCACCATTTTGCTATGGCGTGCTGGGCCATGGTCTTTCCTGTTCCAAAGCCACCGGGAATAGCCACAGTGCCGCCTTTGGCAACAGGAAAGAGGGTGTCGATCACCCGTTGACCCGTGATCAGAGGGATGTTAGGAGCCAAGCGGCGCTGTACCGGTCTCGGCCGCCGGATAGACCACTGATGCATCATAGAGAGCTTTAGCTCGCCCCTAGGCGTTTGAACGGTAGCGATAGGATCAGTAACAGTATAGTCTCCCTCGGGTGACAGCTCCTTCAAGGTGCCGAAGATCTCGGGAGGCACAAGGATCCTGTGAAGCACCCTCTCGGTCTCTTTCACCGTGCCCAGTATTGATCCGGGATCCACATCGGAGCCCTTCTCTCTCTCGGCTGGGACGAAATGCCACTGTTTGTCCCGGTTCAGACAGGGCATTTGGATGCCCCTCTCGATAAAGTCACCCGAAATATTCCGAATCTCTTCAAGGGGTCGCTGTATGCCGTCATAGATCGAGCCGATAAGCCCGGGTCCCAGCTCCACGGAAAGAGGCATTCCGGAGCCATAGACATTGGCGCCGGGAGAGATCCCTGTGGTGTCCTCGTACACCTGGATCACGGCGCTTTCTCCCTCCAGCTTCACGATCTCGCCAACAAGACGGAACTCCGAAACCTGAACGAGTTCCAGCATCATGGCGTCCGTAATCCCTTTGGCTTCTATAACGGGCCCGTTGACCCGTGCCACCTGTCCGATAATCCGCTCTCCCATAACAATCCCCGATCCTATCCGGTTATCGTCTGACTATCCATCTGGGACAACTTCCGGTATACGATTCTTCTTATCTCTGATCTGTATCTTAAAAGCCTGGTCTCGACTCTATTGTCGAAAACCAGCTTTCCTTCTCTGGCGTAAGCCATAACTCCTTGCGACAAAAGCGGTTGGCTGTCAGCCACCCTAAGGTCGATCTGTCTTCCTGTAAGAGCCTCCAGCTCCCGTCTGGCTTGCAAGAAGAGATCGGGGCCGAGAAAGCTCATCTCTTTTTTCGATGCGATCACCCCTGTCTCCTTCACATTCAGTCCGATTGCCGCTTCCACAATCCATCCCAGAAGCACATCGCTGTATTCGGGTTTCTCTATCATCTCTTCCAGCTTCCGACTCGCCTCTTTTAGTACCTCCCGGAAGAACTCTTCCTGTTTCTGGAGCGATAACCGCCGTCGCTCCGCGGAAATCTTGGAATCCGTTCGTTTTTTTATAGTTTCGGCCTGCTCTTGCACTTTGCGCTCCGCCTCTCGCAGTACACTCTCTGCTCTCTCCTCCGCGGTTTTTCTCCTCTGTTCGAGAGCTTTCTGAGCCTCCTGGACGATTCTATCCGCTTCCTTGCGAGCTTGCTCTTCAATTGCCTGGATAAGCTCTCTTCTGTCTTGATCCGCACCTTCCAAGTGGCACCTCTCCACCTTCAGATCTTGATTCCTATAGCCTGATTCACCATCTCCCGTAAGTTCGGCCTGCCTTCCATTTTACCCTTTCTATCGGGTATCTCCACTATCAGCGGGAAGGCGAGAGTGAAAATAAGACGGTCCACCTGGGGACGTATCAGCTCTGCGACACGCTCCGTAATGATAATGATACCCACCTCCTTCTCTTCGATCGCTTCTTCAAGAGCCGACTGCGCCTCGGCCGGGCTACTCGCCACTTTCCCTCGCACGCCAACCATCCCGAAACCCATGACAGTATCTTCGTCACCAATCGCGAAGTAGTTCATTTGCGGGTAGGCCTCCTCCCGATTTTTTTGTCGGTTTCTGCTATCTGTCGCACCGGATCGGCAGCTGTTTTGCTGCAGATTAGTCCGGATTTCTCACACTCATTCGTAGCTTCTGCAATATACGGACTAGACCTTTCCCAGAATCATCAGCGCCGTGATGAAGCCGAAGACGACCAATCCTTCAGCCAGGGCAATAAAGATCAGGGCCTGACCAGCCACCTCCGGTTTCTCACCAATCGCGCCCATTGCTGCTGCGCCCACGTGGGCGATGGCAAATCCTGCGCCGAGCGCGCCGAATCCGAATGCCACAGCAGAGGCAACCAGGCCGAACTTGATCACTTCGGCCTGTTCTGGACTGATATTCGCCGAAGCGCCCCCGGCTACCCCTTCTTGAGCAGAACTGCTGATCACGCTGAAGAGGCCGAAACATAGCATCAGCACAAGAGGAGCCAGAACGGTGATAACAAGCCGTCTCAGAAACCATTGTCTACGATTTCTGCCTTCGCGATCTTTCGTTTGCTTCTTCTCTTCCATAGATTCTCCCTCTCTAACACGAGCTCTTACACTGTTAAAGTATCCCTGCTAGGGAAGCTCTCCCGCTTCTTGCGTGCCTCGCAGAGAGACCGGCATATATGCTTTTCCGTTTCCCCTGAAGTATTTGGAGAAAAACTCGTAGTAGTTCAGCCTCAAGGACTGGATTCCCGCGGATAGGCCCTCCAATGCGACCACAAGAAGGTTTCCAAGAATGAGGATGAGGATGGACCACACGGTATAGCCCTTCGGGCTTCCAGCCATACCGGCGATCTCGAAGAAGGCCATCATCAGGCTTACGTGGGCTATGCCCAATCCAGCCACCCGCATGAAGGAAAGGGTGTTGGCCAGGTACCCACTGAAGATCTCCAGTATCTCTACAATCCAGTCCATCAGGAAATCCATAACGGTAAGAGCTTTGAACTGTCTCTCCGTATTTTTCTTTCTCTCGGACAGAAACTCAAGCGGCAGCTTGAGGAGAAGCAGAAGGGCGGGAAGGCCGACAAGCCAGAAAAGAAGAGAGCCCTCCGGAAGCTCCCTGTAGTCGTGGCGGACAAAGTAGAACGCCACGTAGACCCCGGCAGCGTAGATCCAACCTCCGAGTATACCTCCTTTTTCAAAGATCAGGGCCATCCACTCCCTCTTGAAGATCAGATTGATCCAGTTCAGGATAAGCCCGACAGCTATGACGGAGATGCCGAAATAGATGGTTATGAGAAGTACGTCGTAGATATCCTGAACCAGTCCCGTCCTCTCTGCATGTCCTGTGACAACTCCGTGATAGTCAAACCAAAGCGGCCTGAACCACTGCGCGCCAAAGTACGAGCCGAAAAGAATGCCCGCTACGACGGCGGAAGCACCGCACCAGGTGATAAGCCGCATAAGCTGGAGTGTGCCCTCGCTTCTCTTCTTGAAGTGTAGAGAGCCAAGCAGACCCACCAGGACCAGGACAATCCCATGTCCGGCGTCGCCGAACATTAGTCCGAACATGAGCAGATACGCGATTGCCACAAAAAACGTCGGATCAATCGTGCCGTATTCCGGAATCGAATAGTTACTCACAAGCATTTGAAAGGGGGCCAGGAATCGGGGGTTCGTGAATACAACAGGTACCTTCTTCTGCTCCTCTTCTGGTTCCTTCTCAGCCTCGCTCCACTCCAGATAGCATCTCGAATCCGTTACCCTTTTCAAGCCCTCTTCGAGAGCTTTGCGTTTTGAAGCGGGCAGCCAGCCTGAGAAGATAACGGTACGGGAGGTTTTGCTGTAGTAGGACTGGATCCTGTACAAAAGCTCATTCATCCTCAGGTTGATCCACATACCTTCGAGCTCTTCCCTCTTTTCACCGATGCGGTCCGTCACTCTTCGATTGAGAGCCTGCTGCTCGCTCTTCAGTGTTGAGATTTTACCGTTTATATTTTGGAAAACCTCCTCCTCCGAACCGAGGGCTTCTGAGGAGAACTCGATATCCGTCCAATCGTGTCTTTCCAAGATCCTCTCTATCTCGCTCTTATCCCGTCTCATGGAGATGAGAAGAGTGGAGACCCTACCGTCGGTAGAACCTCTCCTTACCCTCTTACGAACAGCTCTCACTGCACTCCCGGGCTTGCTAGAGAGGCTCTCGTAATTCTCGGTTCGTGCGGTGCTATCTTCGACCCCTCCGAACTCGATCAGTACCGACGGTAAAGGACGGAGGGCAGCGCGCAACGATTCCAGGCGTTCTTCCGGAACCGTGCCCATCTGAAGTTTCAGAAAGGAGTAGGCGGAGCCACCTCTGATAATCGAAGGCAAATCTCCGAAAAGCAGGAGTTGACGTCGGATATCTTCCAGTTTAACAATTTCCTGTTGGAGCTGGCGTTGATTCTCCCTGTAGGAGTGTATCTCATCCGCCAGCTCGCTCAGGGCTGCGTCGAAGCTCTCGACGTTCACAGGTCTCAGCCTGTCAAGATCCAGACTGGTCTCGGGCGGCCTGCCAAATCCTCCCATATCCAAAAGCGATTCAATCCTCTTTCTCGCCTCAGCGAATTTCGCTACGGAGACCTGAGGCTCGAGCTGCCGGATCTTCGATTGCCAGTTTTTCTCTGCCTCCGTGACGTTGATGAAGTGCAGCACGCCCTGCCTCAGCAGCTCTTTTGTGACGGAATCTGAATCACTGTCAACAACCACAGCGATTAGCTGCAGCATTTTTGCGGTTTTGAATATCATAGCTCGGATCTCATCGGTGTCTCGCCCCAACCCTCATAGAATCCGCCTTACACGCCCTTCGGCAACCTCGTAGTTTTTCGCATTGATCAGCGTGAGTATTTTCCGTATCTCTTCCTTTTTCAAGAAAAAGTATGAAAGGATCGTTCCAATGGTAAAGGGATTGCCCAGAAGTGAGCGACTTATCTCCCGAACGAGAATCTGATTCAGAACTGCTTCCATTAGCAAAAACCGGGAGGCACTGTCCTGTGACCCGGAAGAGAGCATGGACATCAGAGCCGGATACTTTTTCTTAACAAAAGAGGAGAGCATCTCCGATGCATCGTCCGACGCGTAGATCAGCCTGGCTGTCTCTTCATCCATACCGTATCCCCTGGGGATAATATAGCGAATGGTCTCTTCCAAGGAGAGATCGTAGGCGCTTTTGAATCGGATGAGCCAGTTCATGTTTTCAATATCAATCTCGACTCCAATGATTCTGGCCGCTATCTCTCGATCCCTTGCCTCCAATCCTTCGATCTCTTGCAGCAGTTGCACGTAAAAGAATCGGTCAAGCTCGATCTCTGCCGGAAAAAGACTCTTCAGGGACTCCACTCGCTTAGCAACCTTCTCCAGCACATTTGCATAGGGGGTCTCAGTCAGAGATGCAATGA
>CAZLRN010000302.1:0-6104 GCA_964561715.1 uncultured Spirochaetales bacterium | reverse complement strand
GAGATGCCTGACTTCGGGAATGATACTCCGCATAGTCGGGAACTGCTGAGACTTGAATGGCGCGAGGTGATCCTGCGGGATCTGAATCACCCGAGCATTGTTGCCTGGGTCCCGTTCAATGAGTCGTTTGGAATTCGCGACCTGGATACCAATAAAAGCGCACAGGGCTTTGTCGCAGCTGTCGTTTTTGACACGAGAGCCCTCGACCCCACCAGGCCGGTGGTCGACAACTCGGGTTGGAGCCATGTCGATACGGATATTGCCGACAGCCACAACTACGATCCGACAGGCGAGATCTTCGTCTCATCGTGGCGGAAATTTCATGAAGGAGATGGCCCGGAGCGCGGCACGATGGTTCGATCCTGGGACGGATACCACGATGGAAGAGAATGGTACGGTTCATTATACCCACGCCGGCTGTTCGTACCGGGCAAGGATTACGCGGGCCAACCCATCCTCGTCAGCGAATGGGGCGGTTTCTTTCTGGCCGGCGCCGGTGAGGTCGCTCTCATTCTCGAACAGAGACGCGGGGTGGAACGAGATGAGGCAGCTTTTCTCGCCCGCTACGCTGATATGATTGACGCCTTCGACTCATTGCCGGACCTCATGGGTGATTGCTGGACACAGCTTACCGATATCGAGGACGAGCCCAACGGTCTGCTCACGGAGGACCGCCGGCCCAAAGCCGATGTCGACCGTGTGCACGGGATCAATCACGCGCGTTTTGCCCGTTAGCATTCCTGTCTTCTATTCATAACAGGACGACTCAGGTTAAATCAGCCCGGAAGATGATTCTCCATCCAAGGCCGCCCCGCAGGATGTCAGAAGCGTAGCAAAGGAATTGAATGTGCTGGAGACCTTGAAAAAAGTTAAATAAGGTAATATAATTAACTATAAGAGAATATAGAGGTAAATAGAGAATGGATTTGTCCAGAGCGATCGAGGATATCATGACCCTGGCCGAAGCGGCTGAGTATCTGAAGCTGTCGGAGAAAACGGTGCTCAAAATGGCTCAACGAGGCGAGATCCCGGCGGCTAAAATAGCCAGCCAGTGGCGTTTCAGAAGGCAGGTCCTGGAGGACTGGCTCACCTCCCGGATGAAGGTGATTCCAGAGACCGATATGGCAAGGGTCGTGGAATCGGGGACGGACCTCTTGCCAATATCACGTCTCATCAGCGAAGATTACGTTGTTATGGATATCAGAGCCGGCAGCAAAGAGGAAGTTCTCAGTCAGCTCATTGCGCCGCTCGTTCGAAACGACGTGATTAGCGATAAGGAAGCCTTTTTGAAGAAGCTTATGCAGAGAGAGCAGATGGCTTCCACAGCGCTTGGACAGGGAGTTGCCATTCCGCATATACGGCAACCCCAGGAAAACCCTGCCGGGCTGCCAGATCTGGTTGTCGGAATATGTAGAGAAGGGACGGATTTCGAAGCTGGGGACAGACACAGGACGCACCTCCTGTTCCTCCTTTGCACCGACAGCGAGGTTGTCCATGTCCGCATCATGGCCAAACTGGCCAACATCCTCAGGCAGCCAAGCTTTGTGTCGCGTCTGATCGAGGCGCGCAACAAAGACGAGGTGGTTGGAATCCTGATCGAGGCAGACCAGAAGATGTTGATGATTTGAGTGCGCTAACAATCCGAGGAACTCACCCCAAAGAGCTCTGTGCGAAGATCGGCGCTCTCGATGCGATTTATCCCAGCCCGGCCCTGTGAGCTCGGCCGGGAACACCTGCCTTGTTGATATCCACCGTATCTACCGAAAGGGCTTCGAGTTTTTCTTCGTCAAAAACCAGCCCCAATCCGGGTTTCTCTCCTAAAACAATATGACCGTTCTCGATACGGTTGTCTATCGTAAAGCAGGCATCCCTCCCTGCATCCACGACTTCGAGCATCATATGATTGGGAAGAGCAGCCGCAAGGTGGGCCATGTAGTTGCCAGGCGTATTCATCATGCACACGGGAAGCTCGAAAGCGTACGCCAGATGGGCAACCTGCATGGCACCTGTGATCCCCGAAGTGCCTGCTCCCACTTCGATAATATCCGCAGCACCGTGATCGATAAGCGGCATGAAATCCTCGATGTTATCCAGGTTTTCGCCGGTCGCAACGGCGGCTCTGATACTCGAAGAGACCTTTTTCAATCCTCCGTAGTCCCATCTCCGCGCGGGCTCTTCTGCCCAGATCAGGTCGAAGTGCTCCTCTATTTCGCGGATCTTCCGAATCGCCTGCTTCGGAGACCAGAACTCGTTCGAATCTATCGCGATATCCGGTCGCGGAGATGCCTTGGAGAGCGCATCTCTCACTATTCCCAGTCGTCGCAGATCCGCCTCCTGGTCCCGGCCTACCTTGAGCTTTCCGGCCGTCACGCCCCGCTCGGCCATTCCTTCGTAGAACTTCTTGATCTCCTCGTCCGAAAGACACAAATCGATCCCGCTGGCGTACGCTTTGACGAGTGGGGAGGATGCTCCCAGCGTTCTCCAGAGAGGCTCGCCGTTCGCCTTGGCCTTCAGATCCCAGAGGGCGATATCGAGACACGAAACCGCATCGGATACGACTCCTCGGTTGCCGCCCTTGAAAACATGATCGATCATCCTCTTCCAAAGACCCCTTACCCCTCTTGGATCTTCTCCAATAAGAAGGGGTCCCATCGCGTGTACGAAAGGCCGAGCCCCAGGACTTCCGATCGATACGCCGTACAATCCTTCGTCGGTGTCAAGAAAAACCGCTAGCCCGCTCCAGAGCTTCCTTCCCTCCGGGAAGTTGACATCTCCCAGCGGTCGTCTGAGCTCGAACTGATACGGTCTTGTTCTGATCGCAGTAAGTTTCATTTAGCACCTCACCTGTAGAGAATACAATAGTCTTGAGAGAATACACGAAAAGCAGGGCTTCGTCTCGTTGACGAATAGGCCGACTCGAAGGATACTATTAAGAAGCGCGATAGGGGGTTGTTCTTGAGCAGGGCTTTTGTCTCCGAAGACGATCAATACCACGATGAAGATATCCCTGAGATTCGAATTCCGCTCCCCCAGGGCGCCCGCAACTATATGACCCCGGAGGGGGCCGAACAACTGCGAACGGAGCTGAGTGAGCTCATCGGCTCCGTACGGCCAAAGCTCGCCGCCTCTGTTGCAAGGATCACCGCCGCAAGCAGCGGGGGCAACGCCGATGCCCTCAGACAGGAACGACGCCGTCTTAGGAAAATAGACCGTCGTATCGAATACCTCGACCGTATGGCGGCGATTGCAGAGATTGTAGATCCCTCAGAGCAAAAATCTGATCGGGTGCTCTTCGGGGCTACCGTAACCGTATCGGACCAGAAAAACGAACGGCACACCTATCAGATCGTGGGCGTCGATGAAAGCGATCCCCAGCTGGGCAAGATAAGCTGGATAAGCCCGCTGGCAAAGGCCCTAGTCGGCTCCAAGATCGGTGAGGAAGTGACGGTCGTCCTGCCCGGAGGAGAATCACGGCTTCGGGTAGAGAAGATCGAGTGCCGATAGCCGCATCTACTGCAGCAGCTCTTCCAACCGGTCCCGCTTCCTGTAGACCGTACCCTGAAAGGAAGCGACCGGCTCGCCACCTTCGTCACGCACCTCGATGAGGTAGGTGGCCAGCCGCGGATTGAAGGAGATCTCCCGCCCCTCGGCAGTCAGAACGCCTTCGCGCACCGCTTTAAAGAAGGAGATGCTGACATTGATGGCCATGGCCAAAGTGCCGTGAGAGTTGGAGGCAACGGAAAACACGGCGTCAGCCAGGGAGAATATAAGGCCGCCGTGGGCCGTTCCGGTGCTGTTCAGATGCCTCTCCGTCAGCTCGAGTCTGGCCTTGGCTGTTCCGGCACCGTACTCGGTGATCTCAACTCCGATAGCCTCTGCAAATCGATCGTTATCAATAAATCGCTGCATTACATCTGACATATCAAACCATACCTTTGGGATCCAATAGCTCGTTCAGCTCCTCATCAGAGAGAATCTTGTCCTCTTTGAGTATCTCTCGGATCGGTCTCTTGCTCTTGAAGGCCTTGTAGGCGAGAGCTGCGGCCCTGTCGTAGCCGATCTTTGTGGCCAACGGGGTAACGAGCGCAAGGCTCCACTCGATCCAATAGGAGCATCTCTCCTCATCGGCCTCGATTCCGCGAATGCACCTCTCAGCCAGCGCATTACAGGTGTTCGCCAGGAGAGTTATCGAGGCGAGGGTTTCGTACCCTATGAGAGGATTCATCATATTGAGCTCCAGCGGGGCATTCTGCGCGCCAATCGAGACGCTGTAGTGCTTTCCCATCACATAGGCTGCAGCCTGGATAACCATCTCCGGTATGACCGGATTGACCTTGCCGGGCATGATCGAGCTGCCCGGCTGGAGTGACGGCAAGATGATTTCGCCCAGCCCCGCCCTCGGCCCGCTGGCGAGCAGTCTCAGGTCATTCGCAATCTTCATGAGCGAAACCGCCACAGTGTTCAAAACTCCCATCAGCTCGACCTGGGCATCCCGCGATCCGATTGCCTCAAAGAGGCTATCGGCCTGACGAAAAGGCACTCCGGTCTTGGCGGCGATGAGCCTGATTGCCCGTGCGGCCATTTCAGGATGGGCATTTAGACCCGTTCCTATAGCGGTTCCTCCAAGCGCAAGCTCCTCGAGGTGGGGCAGACATCCCTTCACCCTCGAAAGCCCTTTCCTGATCTGCGAAGCGTACCCCTCGAACTCTTGGCCTAGGGTCATAGGCACCGCATCCTGCAGATGGGTTCGGCCGATCTTTATCACCTCGCCGAAGTCCTTCGCCTTGGCCTCGATCGCCTTTTGCAGGCCTGCAAGCGCCTCGATCAGAGATTCGATTTCTAAACGATCGGCAATATGAATAGCCGCGGGAATCACGTCGTTGGAGGACTGCCCCTTGTTGACGTGATCGTTGGGATGAATAGGATCTTTTGTCCCCAGAGGCTTACCGAGAATCTCGTTCGCCCGGTTGGCGATGACCTCGTTGGCATTCATATTCCACGAGGTTCCCGAGCCTGTCTGAAACACATCGATGGGAAAATGATCGTTCCGCTGACCCCCGATCACTTCGTCGGCGGCCCTGCAGATGGCGTCGGCGAGCTTTCCCTCTAAAAGGCCCAGATCCCTGTTGGCTTCGGCCGCATAACGCTTGATGAGCCCCAGCGCCTGTACCATTGCGCGAGGGATGCGTTTGTCCGATACCGAGAAGTTATCGACAGCTCTCTGGGTCTGAGCCCCCCAATACGCCCATCCCGGTATCTCCACTTTGCCCATCGTGTCAGTCTCGAAGCGCGTAGGGTCTTTTTTTGCACTCATTGCTGCCTCCGTTCGAATCAGCAGCTGGTAGCTCCTCGGCCAAGCGCAAGGATATGGGCTGCGCTGCTCTGCGCATAGGAATGCGCTTGGAATGAGCTTGGAATGCGCTTGGCGGAGGAACGCAACAGCCTTATCGCGTATCAAAGGGCGCCGAAAGATCCTCCGCTGTGCGATACGTAAGAAACTCCGCTTCGGAGAAGAAGAGCTCGATCTCCCGTTTGGCGGTTTCTGGGCTATCCGACGCGTGGATCAGATTGTACCTGTGGCTCAAAGCCAGGTCGCCTCGGATTGTACCGGGCTCTGCTTCGGCGCTGTTCGTTTTTCCGGCCAGTCTTCTCACCACCTCGATAGCCATGCGTCCCTGCCAGACCATCGCCATAATCGGAGAGGAGGTTATGAAGTCAACGGTCGGCTCGAAAAACTCTTTTCCCCTGTGCTCCGCGTAATGCCGGGATCCCAGTTCTTTGTCCATCTGCATAAGCTTGGCTGCCTGCATACGCAGCCCTTTTTTCTCCAGTCGGCTGATGATCTCGCCCACAAGACATCTCTGAAACGCATCGGGTTTGATCAATACGAGTGTCTGCTCGGATTTCACACGTTCCTCCTTGCGATTGCTCCTGTCTTTGCACGAGGAACATTATAGGCATTTGTGTTGCCTCGGCAAGCTCGAAGACAGACTTCGAGATATGCAATTCCGGCTCAATTTCTTGTTATTACAGCAAGATTTTCCGAAATCGATCTGAGTCGGAATTGCTACAAGCTTGCAAAGCAAGCAGCTTGCTCTGCAAGC
>CAZLRN010000301.1:0-6123 GCA_964561715.1 uncultured Spirochaetales bacterium | reverse complement strand
TTATCATACCACAATAATGATTTTGTGTACAGCTATTTAAGGGACAGAACACTAGTCCGCATTTATCACAAGCATTAGTAATCTCCATCATATCTGGCTCTGGCTAGAAGGTGCTCAGCCAACCTCCTTCGACGTAGATGACTTGACCCGTGATAAAGTCCGAGGCCGCAGAGGCCAGAAAGACTGCCGTGTTTCCCAGGTCTTCCGGTTTGCCCCATCGTCCCATCGGAGTCCGCCCCTTGACCCAGCTGTCGAACTCCGTGTCCTCCCAGAGCGGCTGAGTCAGCTCCGTTCGGATGAATCCAGGGCCAATGGCGTTCACGTTGATTCCGTGAGGCGCCCAGTCGATAGCCAAAGCCTTGGTCAGTTGTCGAACGGCTCTCCCTTTGATGCCGCATAGGGGGTATTGTCCTTCCTCACGGTTTCACTCATGAGAGAGGCAATGTTGATGATCTTGCCCCTCCGTTTGCTCTCGAGCCGCTGCCGACCGAAGGCCCTCGATAGAACAAAGATCGATGTCAGGTTCAGATTGAGCACGTAGTTCCAGTCCTCCAGGGTCTGGGCCTCTGCAGGATTCCTACGGGTTCCCCCTGCATTGTTGACTAGGATATCGATGCCCCCCGTATCTTCGATGATTTTTTCATAGAGGGCGTCGATCTCTTCTGTGCGAAGCAGGTCAAAGGGATAAACCGAAACACGCCCGCCCAGGCTTTCGAGTTCTCTACGTGCGCCTTCGAGTTTTTCTGGATCCCTGGCAATCAGCACGGTGTGAGCTCCCGCTTCGGTCATGGCTTTGGCAATGCCAAGGCCTATTCCCCGGCTTCCGCCGGTTATGAGGGCTCGTTTGTCGTCCAGTCGAAACTGATCCATCCCGCTCACTCCTCGCTAAAATGGCGGAGCGATCTTTTTTCATACTGCCTGTAAGAGCGCTCAGCCAATTTCTTCTCGTTCAACTCGAGACCCAAACCGGGCGATTGCGGCAAGTCAATAAAGCCATCTTTAGGTAGAAAGGCGCCGTCTGATATCTCGCGACCCGTCTCTTCGAAGTTTACGAAATATTCGGTTATAACGAAATTGGGAAGGGCAGCGGAAACGTGAATCGTCGCTGCCAGCCCAACGGTTGTGCTGTTGTAGTTATGAGGAGCCACCGCTACGAAGCTTGGCTCCGCCATAGCCGCGATTTCTTTGAGTTCCAGAATGCCGCCACAGTTGCAAACATCGGGATTGATTATATCCGCGGCCCTTCTTTCAAAGACCTCCCTGAAAGCCGCCTTCGTGTAGAGGGCCTCCCCCGTAACGACGGGAATTGTTGTTCTTTCGCGAACCTCAGCGAGGGCGGTAAGGTTTTCCGAAGGGACCGGCTCTTCAAACCAGAAGGGCTTGTATTCCTCCATCATGTGCGAAACTCGGATGGCGTGCATAGGAGCCAGTCTTCGATGCACTTCGACAAGCACTTCCACGTCGGCACCCACGGCATCGCGGACCGCATGGACATTTTCTACGGCGATGCGCTCCTGCTCCCGGTCGATGTAGAGGCGCCAGGGGCCTGGAAAGGGATCGAACTTGAGAGCCGTGAAGCCCCGAGCCACCATTTCTTTGGCCCGTTCCGCCAGGCTCTCCGGGGTTTTGGCCCCGGCGGACCAACCATTGGCGTATACCCTAATACGCGCGCGGCAGGCTCCGCCGAGCAGGGCATAAACAGGGACACCCAGTCTTTTTCCGGTGATATCCCACAGGGCCTGCTCGATGCCGCTTACGGCACAGTAGAGATCCATCGATCCTCTCCTCGCCGCGAAGTCGTTATACACCATAGAAGTGAAATGCTTGATGTTGATGGGATCCCGATCCACGACATATCGTGCCAGATCGTGGATGTGCTGCTCGATGTTGCGATCCCGATCAAGCTGGGTGTAGGCTTCGCCCCATCCATGAATGCCCTCGTCGGTTTCGACTCTGACAAAGAGCCAGTTCTTTCCTCCGATAACACCCACCTGGGGGCTGGCCGGATTGACGAGATAGGTCTTGATATCGGTCACTTTCATTTGCTGCTCCTCTGGGACGATACCTTATAGTCGATTGCGGCCTGTACGATCTGCATGGCTCGTCCCAACGCATACTAATACATTTTCTACATGAAAGCCCACCCGCAAGGTCGCCCTCACAGGGCATATTGGCCGTCATAGGGCAGATTGCTTTCGGACCATATTTGCTCTGGTCTCATGGCTCAGCTATAATGGATGGCACGAGGAGCAGCCCGATGAGAGATACAATAACCGCATTGCAGTATACACCCATCGATATTGCGGTTCGTGGTGAATCAAGCCTGGATAATCCCTTTTTTGTCGACCTGAGGGGGGTGTTCAGGGGCCCCAACGGAGAACGTATGGTCGTGCCCGGATATTACAATGGGCGTGGCTGGGTCGTTCGCTTTTCCCCCAAATCGACAGGAGAGTGGCATTATAGAATCGCCTCGAATCATCTTGCCGTACAGGATTCGGAAGGTGTGCTGCAAGTCGAGAAGAACATGAACGGTGAAATACATGGCCGTCTCCTGATCAATCCTTCGAATCCTCGCCACTTTGTCTACGAGGATGGAACGCCCTACTTTCTTTTAGCCTACGAAGCCGACTGGCTGTGGGCTCTGGGATTGGGGGATCAGGAGATCGCCAAGATCAGGGAACTGGTGGATCAGATCAAGCCGTACGGCTTCAATCATATCCTGGTCAATGTGTATGCCCACGACAGCAGCTGGACTTCCGGCAAGACCTCAGACAGGGACTACGGGCCCCCTGATATCTACGCCTGGGAGGGCAGCAATGAGAATCCCGATCACAGCCGTCTCAACTCGTTCTTCTTCGAGAACTTCGACCGCATGATGAGGTACCTGCTGAACAATGGAATTGTCGCTCACATCATGATCAAGGTCTACAACAAGATGGTGAACTGGCCCGAGAGGAACTCTCCCGAAGAAGATCTCTACTTTCGATACGTCGTCGCCCGCTATCAGGCCTTCCCCAATCTGGTTTGGAGCTTCGCCAAAGAATCGAAGAACGAGCCTGATAAGGCCTATCTGGCGAATCGGATTCGTTTCGTCTGCGGTCTCGATGCCTATGAACACCCCATCACGACCCATGATGATCAGATCTATTACGCCAGGGAGGAATGGAATAGAACGATCGACTTCTGCACCCTTCAGGTTCATGACGAGTTTTACCTTTCGGCTTTACGGGAGCGAGAGAAGAGAGCTTGGCCTGTCTTCAACTCGGAGTTCGGCTATGAACACGGACCCGGAGGCCTGGACGACCTCACTTACCGTGTCGGTCAGAGCCCCGAGGAGCTCATCCGAAGGGCCTACGACGTCGTGATGACAGGCGCCTATCCGGCTTACTACTACACCTACACCGCCTGGGATGTGATTGATTATTCCTATATTCCTCCGGGTTACAGCTACTTCAAGATCCTCTACGATTTGTTTACGTCCCTGGATTGGTGGAATCTGGAGCCTCGTCCCGAGTACTGCAAGGGCCCGGCTCGCTGTCTGGCTGTTCCCGGAAAGGAATATCTCTTTTACATAAAGGATCCCACTGACCGTCGCGTGAACGTCACAGTGCCTCTCGAGCAGCTTTCCCGGTACAAGGGATTCTTCCTGAACATCTACACTGGCGCGCGGACCGAAGCAAACATCGGCTCGGTTTTTGCCTCTAGAGGGAATGGGCTGTACGATCTGAGAAAACCGCTCACCGCGTTCGAATCCGATCCCTACATTCTCTATATGATCAAGGATTGACAAGACGGTCAGGAGGTTCATTCGTGGAACTGGCACTTGACGGAAAGACGGCTCTCGTGACGGGCGGGAGCGTGGGAATTGGATTGGCTGTAGCCCAAGGTCTGGCCCGAGAAGGTGTCGATCTCGTCCTTTGCGCCAGAGAGGAGCAGCGGCTAAAAAGAGTTGCCGAGGAGATCGAGAAGCAGAGCAGCGTGAAGGTTCTCGCGATTCCAGCGGATGTATCCAAGGCTGATGACCTTGGCCGCCTCGTATCCACTATCGTGAAGGAGCGCAATGGCGTCGATATTCTCATCAACAACGCAGGAACGGGAAGTGAGGAGACGATCATGGAGGCTCCCGATGAAAAGTGGCAGTACTATTGGGACCTTCACGTCATGGCTGCTGTCCGGTTGTCCCGTGGCCTTGTTCCCCATATGAGGAAGAGAGGCGGCGGTGTGATCATCCACAACGCCTCGATCTGCGCCAAGCAGCCCCTCTGGTATGAGCCGATCTACAATACGACAAAAGCGGCTTTGGTGATGTTTTCAAAGTGCCTCGCTAACGAGGTGATCAAGGACAACATCCGCGTCAATACCATCAATCCTGGACTGATCTTGACGCCGGACTGGATGAAGACAGCGACGCTGCTGACAGAGGGCAAGGATATGAAGCCCGAGGAGTATCTGGATCAGATTGCCAAAGATAATGCTCCGATCGGCCGCTTTGCATCCCCCGAGGAGTTGGCCAATTTCTTTGTCTTTCTCTGCTCTCCCTGCGCCAGCTACTGTGTGGGCTCCACCTACTACGTTGACGGTGGCTGGTTAAAAGTCGTGGACTAGTCCTCGGAGCGGGACAGAAGAAACCGGTCCACCTCTGCTCGAGTCGGCATCGCAGGCATCGTGCCAAGGCGCGTCACGGCCAGGGCGCCTGCCGCGCTGCCAAAGGACACCGCCTCCTCGAGAGACATGCCTTCTGCGATTCCCACGGTTAGAGCGCCCGTGAAGGCGTCACCAGCTCCCGTTGTATCGACGATCTCAACCTCGAATGCCGGCACCAAGAGGGTTCCCTGAGGCGTACAGAGCAACGAACCTTCCCCTCCGCGCTTTACCACCACCGCGTCCGGACCGTTTGCAAGGATTTCTCGAGCCGCCTCGATGAGGTCTTCTTCGGATTGGATGGATCGGCCAACCAGCGATTCGGTTTCGAGGCGGTTTGGTGATACGATGGTAGCTTTGCTCCAGGTCTCTTTGCCGTAGAAGCGGGGAGGCCCGGCGTCGAGCACGACGGGCACGCTGTTGCGATTCGCCTCTTCAATGACTGCGGCGACTACAGGTTCGGGAATCTCGAAGTTGATCTGGATGGCATCCAGCCTCTTCCACCATGACCGAAGAGCCTCTCTGGCATCATCGGGGGTGAGCGCTGCATTGGCTCCAATTACGACGAGGATGGTGTTCTCCCCCTGATCATCGACCATGATGACGGCAATTCCCGTCGGTTCGTTTGGGTCGATCTTCACGCCGTCGATTCTCACCCCCAGGTTTTTGAGTGCTTCGAGCTCTGTTTGGCCGAAGGTGTCTTCACCCACGCTGCCTACAAGAATCGACTCTGCGCCAAGCCTGGCGATTGCGGCAGCGGCATTAGCGCCCTTGCCGCCAGGCCCCATCTTGAAGGCCCGTGCAAGAATGTTTTCGCCTGTGACGGGAACCCGTGGAGTTGTGACGGCCAAATCAAAAATGATGCTCCCAACCGACGCAACTCTCTTTTTGTCCTTCACCCTAAAGAGATTACAATGCTCATTGTCTCTCGGTAAAGACCTTGTCTTCGCATAACAGGTCGATAAAATCGGCGATGGAGGGGTAGACCGGCCACGCCGCAAAAAATATACTGAAGCGAGCAAAGAAAGCTCTCCGCGTCAGATAGGACTCAGCGATAGTAGAGAAATCAGCAGCGGAGCTCAACAATTAAACACCCATCAAACCTGACGATCTTTGTAATGACCATATGAATCTGCCCAAAATGGATGGGGTCATCTATAATCGACAGAGCACAATGAGAGGAGTGCGCATCAATGACTCTGTACCACGTTGATGCCTTCACATCCGAAGCTTTTTCCGGAAATCCGGCTGCGATCTGTGTGTTGGAAAAGGACCGGCCTGACTCCTGGAAGCAAAAAATGGCAGCGGAGATGAATCTCTCTGAAACCGCCTTCGTGCTGCCGGAATCGGAGGGCTTTTTGCTGCGCTGGTTCACGCCTCGAACGGAAGTTCCCCTCTGCGGTCACGCAACCCTCGCTACGGCGCATATCCTGTGGGAGGAGGGGATTCTTTCTCCTACCCGACAGGCCCGCTTTCGAACCC
>CAZLRN010000300.1:0-6157 GCA_964561715.1 uncultured Spirochaetales bacterium | reverse complement strand
CCTGAATCGCAAGCTCGCGGATTCGATGGATGATATCCTGCGATTCCTGCAGATACCCCTCTGTCGTCTGAATGAATGAGATCCCGTCTGATGCGTTTCTCTCAGCTCGCAGCAGACCCCGTATCTGAGATCTCATCTTCTCAGAAATGGCCAGGCCCGAAGCATCGTCTCCGGCTCGGTTGATCCGATAACCCGATGAGAGCTTCTCCATGTCCTTGTTTACCTCGAAGTTGTTGAACCTGAGCTGTCGCTGGGCAAACAAGGCACTGATGTTGTGATTGATGATCATACAATCCTCCTTGATTGTGCTAGCCCGGACTTCCCTGTCCGGTTGGATCTGGTAAAAGCAGCCGGCGCTCGCAGGCGGCCTCGGCGAGAACATCCTTGCACACGATGCTCCGCTGTGGCCACTGCTTTGCTGGGAGCTTTCAATGTTATCGTCGGAAATTGAGAGCCTTGCTTTAGAAGGAAAATTTGTTTTAAAGTCAATGGCTGGAGTCGATGAATGACAGGCATGTTGCTGATAGGCGGTGAGGGACCGACTAGGGAATATATTTTGCCCTTTATCAGAGAGGCCACGTGCATTGTTGCGGCAGATTCTGGCCTCGATCTCGCCAGAGAAATGGAGCTCCAACCAAATCTTGTGGTCGGCGATATGGATTCTATCTCCGATCAGAGCTTACTGGAGGACTATCCGCCGGAACAGGTATTGAGATTCCCTGTGGACAAAGATGAAACCGATACGGAAATTGGGTTGAGAATACTGGCGGAGAAGGGATTTGATCGGGTGATACTGATCGGAGGAGGGGGAGGCAGGTTGGATCACCTGTTGGGCATTCTCCTGCTCTTTGAAAGAGAAATCTGTCCGTCGGTATGGATAACAGCCCGGGAACACATCGAGCTTATTTCGGATCATGCTGAGTATGCGACGCAAATTAATCAGCTCATATCCTTTTTCCCGATAGGCAGCTCTGTAAGCGGTTTACGGTCCACGGGGCTGAAATGGCCACTGAATGGATTGAAGTGGAGGAGGGGAGATATCGGCATCAGCAACAGAGCCGTATCGAATCGCGTGACGGTAGATGTGGAATCAGGAAGGCTGCTCATGATCACGCCGCTGCCCAAGACGTGAGAGAGCTTTGTGTTTTGAGAGAGACTCTTTCACACGATCGCAAGTGACTCGTGGATCCTCTACAAGGACTTTCTTTCCGCCGATGAGGTCAGCGACTCCCAATTCGCTGAGAAATCGGGGAATGATATGATAATGCAGGTGCGTGATCGAAGCTCCGGCCGGCAGCCCCATGTTGATTCCGAGATTGTATCCTGATGGGCTGTAGAGCTGATCCAATACATCCAGAAGATAACGGTTGAGGAGCGCCATTCGTTTATCTTCTTCAGCAGTAAACTCTCGCATATCTTCGATATGCCTTGTCGGAAAAAGGAGGAGATGACCAGAATTGTAGGGATACAGGTTTACGGAGACGATAAACAGATCATCGCGATAAACGGTGAGATCCACCGTATCGGGATGGTGATCCCGTACGAGACAGAGAATACAGCCCTTCGGCTTTTTGCCCTTAACATATGCCATCTTGCTGAAGTTGAAAAAGTAGGCATGGTCCAATCTATTCAGATCCCTTGTCCAGCGAAGGTAGCTCCAGATTGAGGATATCCAGGCTGTTGCCTTTTAGATTTTGCAGATAAAGGTACTTGAGCAGGATGGGGTATTCTGTCAGTAGCTCTGCGTATTCCTTGAGCACCTTCAGGTTAGATTTCTCTTGCTCGATAAGGATTACATCTTTAGCCTCTCTTGCCTTGGCCAAGCTGAAATACTGCCGTTTTGCCTCTTGATAGAGATCGGCATCGGGCAAGCTCAACTCCTTCGGCGTGATTCGAATAATCTCAATTCCTGCAAACACCGGATCCCGGGAGAGGCGTTCTGCCAAACCATCGAAGTAGCCCGCATCGAAAGCGGAATCGGAATTCTGCGATAGGTCCTCTGCTAGGCGCTGGGCAGCAGTGGAGAGCTTGCTCTCGTACCATGCATCCAGAGTCTCCGGCCTTAGTCCTTCGTTCTCCACCAAAGCAGGAAGTTTATCCGGTTGGAGAGCGACCAAAAGGCTTGCCCTAATCTTGTAGCTGAAATCAGGATTGCCCGTCATCACGGCGCTATAGGTTTCGCCCGATGGAAGCGTGCCCATGATCTCGGGGGTTTCTATTTCCTTTGGTTCGACATGGAAGATGTACAGGGTCATGTTGGTCGGCAAGAGTCTTTCAACCCGCCACGCAAAGAGACCCGCAGGTACCGGTTGTTCTTCGTAGCCCCCGGTCTTGGTGTAGATGACTGCGTAGCTGCCGGGAGGGAGGAGTATCTGTATCCACCCAAAGAAGAAAGCTACTCCGCCAATCACAACAAGTAGAACCAGCAGTACGAGCAACTTTTTCATAGGGTATCCTTGTTCGGTATTTCGGGCACAGTATAGCTCATTCTCGGTCTTTGGTGTATGTCCAGCATAACTATTTTGCGATGGATGACGGCTTTGCAACGGATGACAGCAGCTTCCGTAGAGGGTATATTGAGTTTCATGGCAAAAGGCGGTCTGCATTGGTCGGCAGATCTATTGGAAAAGAGCCTGGTTTTTCTCTTTCAATTCTCCCTGATCGTTTTGGCACTCTTCATCCTCGGCAATTTTCAGGAGTTCTTGGACCGATCGCAGGATATCCTTCTGCAGACTCTTATATTTTCCAGCCTGTTGGGCGGCATTCTTTCTATTTACTGGCTGATCTACCAGCTCGTTTCCTGGTTTGTGCTAAAGAGGTTGTACATTCTGAAGCTCATCACCTGCGTGCTGCTACTGCTCTTTAACTCCGCGATCCTTTTGATTTTCAAGTTCTTCGTTTCCTGGTTCCAGATCTGAGAATGGCTGAGTGTTGTAGTGATCTTCTCCTTTTGGGGCTCGAATTGACATCTGGAAATGGCGCCTGTTATACTTTTCTATGATTTCTTCCTTCTCCTTTGAGCTTCCCAAAGGCATTTTTTTCGGGCCTGCTTCGCGTGAAAACCTCCCCCAGGTGATCAAGCTTCTCGGAAACAAAGTGCTCGTTGTCGCCGGAGAGAAGTGGTTTTTGGAATCGGGATGGAAGCAAAAGTTCGATAAGCTTCTATCCGGTTTTGTCGTCTCGGTCATCAACTGCCCTTCTGGCGAACCCACCATCACGTCAGTTAACACGATGAGAGAGCAGGCAAAAAAAATCGATCCCGAAGTGATTGTCGGCATTGGCGGCGGCTCAGTTCTCGATACGGCAAAGGCTGTTGCCGGGTTGCTGCCTTCGAATGAGCCCGTGGAAGAATATATGGAAGGAGTCGGATCAGGTAGAGCTGTTGATTCGCCGGGAGTCCCTTGGGTAGCGATGCCCACCACAGCCGGAACCGGCACCGAGGTGACGAAAAACGCGGTTATTAAATCGGCGGAGTTGGGAGTCAAAAAAAGTATTCGTTCTCCCCATTTTATAGCAGCCTATGCCATTGTCGATCCTGAGCTGACTCTGGAGCTGCCGGTTACTTTAACCGGTCTGTCCGGAATGGACGCTCTGACTCAGCTCATCGAATCCTTTGTGTCCAAAAAGAGCAAACCCTTGCCTAAAGCCCTGGTAAGAGATGCCTTCGGGCCTATGCTCGGGGCGCTTCGGGTGCTCACCCATTCTTTAAGCAATATCGAGGCGAGAACAGATGCAGCCTTTGGGGCCCTTGTAAGCGGCATCGCCCTGGCGAACTCTGGGCTGGGTGCGGCTCATGGATTCGCGTCGGGAATGGGGGGTATGTTCGGCATTCCTCACGGTTTGATCTGCGCGATTTTTCTGGCTCCAGTGTTGAGGGCCAACTCATCGGCGATTCGAGAACAAATTTCCGATTTGGTATTGTCGAGCGGATTCTCGATTACCGGCGATGCCTTCGAATGGCTCTTAGGAGAAATAGAAGAATTGATGGAAGCTTTCGATCTGCAACGGGAGTTTAGATCATACGATATTCCGCTAGCTAAGATCACGGAGATCGCCGAGAGATCCATGGGAAGCAGCATGTCGGGAAATCCCGTAGAGCTCTCGCTGGAGCGAAGAGAGGAGATTCTCCGTGAGGTCCTCACATAGGGCGGGGGTCAGGCTTTTTATCACGATCCGGCTTAGCTTATAACAGTTCAACTGATGGAGAAGAATATACCTCTTAAAACCTCAATAGATGTTGCCCATATTCGTCGAAGCTGTCGAATCGTCGAATCTGCATTGCGTCACCTGAAGCAGGTCATAGCTCCGGGTGTCTCTACCGGCGAGATCGATCGAGAGGTCGAGAAGTATCTTGCCGGCCAGGGAGCTATCTCTGCGCTCAAGGGATACAGAGGATTCCCAAAATCCATCTGTACCTCCGTCAACAATGTGGCTGCCCATGGTATTCCCGGCGATTATCGGTTGGAGCCGGGAGACCTTATATCGGTGGATCTGACCGTTGTCAAGGACGGGTGGCACGGGGATGCGGCCTGGACGTTTTGTGTATCCGGGGCCGATGCTGATACGAAGAGGCTTATCAGCGCCGCGTGGCAAACCAACCTGGCCGGGATAATGACCATTCGTGCCGGAGCCAAGTTGGGTGATATCGGGCACGCCGTCAGCAACACGGCGCAGAAATATGGATGTGTTGTTCTGCAGGATTATGTGGGGCACGGAATCGGAGAGGCGCTCCATGAGGAGCCCAGGATCCCGAACGTCGGCGAAAAGGGGCAGGGCATGAGGATCGTGCCGGGCATGGTGTTTACGGTCGAACCGATCGTCACATTGGGAGACGAAGAGGTCACGATACTGGACGATGGCTGGACCGTGGTGACATCCAACGGGAGCTATGCCGCGCAGTTCGAGCACACGGTTGCCGTGTTCAAGGATCGGATCGAGATTCTCACAGCCTCGAGCTATGATATCAGGAAGCACCTCGATCAACCCCCCTATTTCGAGGTTTAGGGCTTGAGCATGATGCCAGACAACCTTGCCGCGTATCTGTCCCGACGATTTTTTACTGCCGTGGCCTTTGGGGAGGGCGAGAGCCTTGGCGGGCGGGATAGCAGGCTTTCATTTTCAAAAACCTTGACTATCAGGTCTTTTTGAGGCAAATATACCTCTGGATATCTCCGATATCTTAAATGCTGCCACCTTAGCTCAGCTGGCCAGAGCACGTGACTTGTAATCTCGGGGTCCCCGGTTCGAATCCGGGAGGTGGCTCGAAATAGATAGCTAGCATAGAAAAAGCTAGAAAACGAACATTTGCGTTCTATATACTTCCTACTGTACGCAAAATGGCCCCGATCAAGGCTTCCAGCCGATGGCTTCACAGTGAACCAGAGTGAAGAACGAGTCCGGGCTTTCGCCCAACGCTCTGACGGCTTGTTCGACACCTTCGAAGTAGGAGGCGTCCGCCCAACCAAGCCGTATGGCCACTTCACGGATCTTCGGGCCAGTCCAGCCTTCGATAGCCGGTGCTACAAGTGCCTTTATGTCTTCGGTTGTGCCAGCGGTATTGCATGACGCAAAGGCCCTTGTATTCCTGAAACCCGCCTCTCGTAGCAGGGTTCTCAGTTTCCTTCCGACGAACGGATCGCCGCCGTTGTGCTTCCGAAACAGGATTTGTATGTGCTTAGCCTTTTCTAAGAGAGGGTCTTCCGGAGCCATCAAGAAGGCTTCGAAGTCAGCCGCACGTACACCGATGATCCCTCCAGGCTTCAGAACTCGGAATGCCTCTTTCAGCGCATCAACAGGCCTTTGTAAGTGATCCAGAACGGCGTGCGAGAAGACTGCGTCGAAGGTGTCGCTCTCGAAGTCAAGGTGATATATGTCCCCGACCGTGAAACTGACATTCGATACTCCCCCCTCCATCGCCCGCTTCTGTGCTTCACGGGTTTGGCTTTCCTCAATATCGACTCCAATAGCCTCTCCCGGTGAGATCGTCTGAGCGAGACCGATGGTGATGGTTCCCTGGCCACAGCCCATGTCAAGGAGCTTCTGTCCGGGACGGAGGTAGGGCAGGAAAAACGCGGCGCTATTGGCGGCTGTTCGTGCGCTCATAACGTTCTTCGTCATGGAACCTTCATAGTCAAATATGTAACTTTCCCTCCGAGGT
>CAZLRN010000299.1:0-6173 GCA_964561715.1 uncultured Spirochaetales bacterium | reverse complement strand
AGCGGCCGTTTATGTCGACCATGACGTTTCCTGACCAGATATCGTAATGGGTCAGTGTGCTCTCGGATCCGATTTCCAGATAGTCGGGAAAGGCCGTTCGCACCTCGCCTATGGCGTCGAGAAAAGAGACATCGACAAGGTCTTTGTGACTGATATCCTCGAAAACCGCGTCGAATCGTGGAAGCCAGAAATTTTTCCACTCGCTGATCCTCTCGGACTGGGGCAGCTCGACCCCTCCAAAGAGCTTGGATCGGCTTTTGTGGAGATTCCCGACGTAGCGTCCGACCTGGTCCGAAATCGAGAGCTGATCGCTACTGCCGAGGTAGCTGTAGGCTTGATGAAGCACGATACCCGGTAGCCTCCTCATGATGAGCACGCTGCCTGGAATGATCTGGCCGGTCGTATCGAGCAGAAGGGGTTCCGGCACGGGCATCTCCGTTTGATGGGAAAAGATATCCAAAACAAGATACTCCCGCTTCAATCTGTCGTCTTCTGTGCTGAGATTGATTTTGAATACCAGATCGGGAGTGTCATCGCCGAAACCGACCGCGATAACACGATTCCAACAACCTCCAGTCAGAATACAAGCGGATTCGGCTCGGACCGGCTCCCCTAGAGCGCGGGTGCTCAGACGGCTCAAGTTATCTACTGTGAGGGCCAGATCGATCTTCTCGCGCAGGAGCTTCTCTTGAACATTCACGCCGGGTCACCTCGCCTCGTAGCGTTCATTCGTGATGGACTCGCACTGTGTCTGTATCTATCACATCCCGATACCAGAGTGCGCTTTTTTTGAGAGTTCGAGCTTGGCTTTCGAAATCGACATGAACAATTCCAAAACGTTTGCTGTAGCCGTAAGCCCATTCGAAATTGTCCATCAACGACCAGACAAAATATCCCCGTAGATCTACTCCCTCCTCCAGAGCTCGATGGGCCTGAGCGAAGTGGTCTCTGAGATAGTGAATTCGATCTTCGTCCTGCACGGTGCCGTCGGCCACTCGATCGTCCTTGAAGGCTGCCCCGTTCTCGGTAATGTAGATTGGCGGGCGGCTGTAATCCCGGTCGAGACGAAGCAGGAGATCGCATAGACCTTCAGGATAGATCTCCCAGTCCATCTCGGTGAACTCCGCTCCCTCAGGTCTAACCGGTTCGTAGAGTGACTTGCCGCTGCTGGAAGCCTCGACGATGTTGCGAAAGTAGTAGTTGACTCCCAAAAAATCGATGTCACTATCTGCCAGCTGGTCCATATCGCCCTCGCCGATCTCAGGAGCCCAACCTCTTTCCGTATAGGCATCGAGCATATCCTGGGGATAGGTCCCCTTGAAGACCGGATCCAGGAACCAGCGGTTGAGGGATCCGTCTCCCAGATTCGCTGCCCGTTCGTCCTCTTCCGAATCGCTGGCAGGTTCGAAGGGACTGAGATTGAGGGTAATTCCGATCCTGCTGTCCTCTCGGTTGAAATCCCTGAAGACAGCCACCGCTTTGGCGTGGGAGAGAAGAAGATTGTGGGAAACGGAAATCGCCTGGGGGTAGTCTTTGATGCCCGGGGCGTGCACTCCCACCGCGTGCCCCAGGAAAGCGGTGACCCAGGGCTCGTTGTGGGTGATCCACATCTTGACCCGATCACCGAGAACCTGAAAGAGCTTGGCCGCATAATCGGCAAAATATTCGGCAGTGTCCCGGTTGAGCCACCCTCCCCCCTCCTGGAGGGCTTGGGGCAGATCCCAATGGTAGAGAGTTACCATTGGAGCGATCTCGCTGGAAAGCAACTCGTCCACCAGTCTTTCGTAGAACTCCAGGCCTGGGCGGTTGATCGATCCGCCGCCTTTGGGATAGACACGGGGCCATGATACGGAGAAGCGATAGGAACGGAGTCCGATCCGCCTCATAATCGCCACGTCTTCTCTGTATCGGTGGTAGTGGTCACAGGCTTCGTCTCCGGTATCTCCGTAGTGGATCTTGCCCGGTGTATGAGAGAAGCGGTCCCAGATCGATTCCCCCTTTCCGTCCTCGAATGCAGCGCCCTCGATCTGGTATGAAGCCGTCGCGGTTCCCCAGAGAAAGGCCTTGGGAAAAGTCATCTCATCAGACATCTATCACCCCCGGCTTTCGTTCTCCTCTTGTGCATAACACGGAGACGGGAAAATGTCCACGAATACGACCAGACAAGCTTTGAGCCTTGACCCCCTGACAGGGCAATCACTACTATGCAGTTATTCGCCACGAATCAGACATACGGTAATGGCAACCGGAAACGAGTTCGCAGATTTTGCAGATCGCTTCGACTCGAGACGAAGGGCAGAAGAGAATGCCTCCTTTTTGGGCTATACATGCTCCTACGTCCCTCCAGAGGTGATCTATGCGGCGGGATTCCTGCCCGAGAGAATTGTCGGACGAACAGACCTCTGTGCCCATGTCGATTCGTCTCTCTCTTGCAATCTCTGTCCATACGTTCATGGCATCATGAAGATCCTTCGAGAGAATGGCAATGGCTCTCCCCCTGAGCATCGAGCCAAATCTCGCAGGGGGCGTTATGGAGCCGTCGTGCTGGTGGACTCCTGTGACGCTATGCGCAAGCTCTACGATGCCCTCAGGCTGGAAATGCAGGACTCCGGGGGCCTGCCTGTTTACCTCCTCTCTGTGCCTCGGAAGAGAGACGAGCGGGCTGTGCACTACTTTTCGCTTCAGTTGGAGGACATGCTTGCATTTGTCTCGGAGCATGCTGCCAAAGCGCTATCCCAACCTCGGCCCATGCAGGAGGTGATAGAGCTTTACACAGCAATCAGAGACCAGCTTTCGGAAATTCGAAAGTTGCTCTACAAGCAGAATCTCTCGGAATACCTGGGTCTGAAGCAGGCGGCGTTGGATGGAGATCCCCTCGAGAATCTGCGGATACTGCAAGGCATTAGAGAGGAGCTTGTGGCTCGGGCGCACGTCCACGAATCCAGCGCCGAACCCGGCGACGAAGCCGGCGACGAATTGCCTGCGCGAAAGTCTGCCGCTGCTGAACGGCCTGAGATTGCCGTGAGTGTTGCTGTGAGTGGGTCTCCCGTGCCGGGTACGGGCATTCTGTCGACTATCGAAGAGGCAGGTTTCCAGATCGTCCTTAACGACTCGTGTCTGGATGAACGCTGGGATGGTTCGATCGACGGAAAGCGAGAGGGCTTGACGCTTCCGAGCCTGGCCCGCAGCTACCTGGAGAAGATACCCTGCGCCAGAATGCTCGGTAGGGATAGCTTCTTGCAGGAGCTGGCGGCGCATGCGCGGAATGGAGAGGCGGACGGTTTGATCCAGCTGCGAATGCCTTTCTGCGATTTGTACGGCTTCGACCATGTGCGTCTTATGCGGAGCTTTTCCAGTGAAAAGATCTTGCAGCTCGAAACCGATGGTTCGGGGAGCGGTCTCGGTCAGTCCAAAACGCGCATCAACGCCTTTTATGAAATGCTGAGTGGATCTTCGGGCCCACCACTTCGAAGGAGGACGGTTATGGAATGCCAGATCTACTGCGGATTGGATGTAGGATCCACAACCGTAGATGGAGTTCTCCTGGATGCTACCGGGCGGATTCTGGCTTGGGGGATCGAGAGGACGGGACCGGGTCCTGAGTCGACCGCCAGAGAATTGATGAATCATATGATGGCTGACAGCGGCGCTCGGGGAGAGAAACCCGCATTTATCATGGCTACAGGCTATGGCAGGGACGGGATCGAATTTGCCGATGACACTGTAACCGAAATCTCCTGTCATGCCCGAGGTATACGACATCTGCTCGACGGGATCAGGCTCGTGATCGATATAGGCGGGCAGGACTGCAAAGTGATCGGAATCGATGAGAGAGGAGAAGTGAGGGGTTTCCAGATGAATGATAAATGCGCCGCCGGTACGGGTAGGTTTTTGGAAGTTATGGCGGAGGCATTAGGGGTGAGTCTGGAGAAGATGGGAAGCTTCGGAATGGCAGAGGGTCGGCGGGTACCGGTTTCCAGCGTCTGTACAGTCTTCGCTGAATCCGAGGTCGTTTCGATGATCGGCCGGGGGATCGAAGCTCCTGCGATAGCGAGAGGGCTCTTTGAATCGATCGTCAATCGGATAGAGGCGATGGTTCGCCGCGTTGGCCTAAAACCTCCGGTTGCGGTCACCGGAGGAGGGGCTTTGAATAGAGGGCTCGTTTTTGGCCTGGAGAAGCGGCTGTCGACGGCTATCTCAGTGCCCGAAAATCCGCAGATCGTCGGAGCCATCGGTGCGTCTCTGTATGCCATGCAAGAAAGCGGGGTGGTACTTGAATCCACTGGTTAATCTTGCAGGGGAATGGGTCTCGCCTCTGAGTACAGCCATTTCTGTTCTCGCCTTTGGCGCCCATCTCCTTACCCAAAGGTTTGCCTACAGGCATCAAAGACTCTGCCAGCTCCTGGTTTACAGGCAGTTCTTCGACGCCTTCATCAGGCCCAGGCGCTCCGCCTTCGTCACCATTTTCGTGCCCTCCGAGCTGCTGATTGCTTTGGGGCTTTCGCCATTTATGCTCGAATCCATTGGCGGCGTGATCGGAGCCTTTGGCTATGCATCGAAGTTTTTAAGAGCCGCTTCGGAGATGGGACTGCCTTCGAGTCTCTGCACATTTCACAGAGCCTACCTCTCTCTTGCGAGGCTTGGAGGATTTCCGAGACCGAGGGCTATGCTGGCCATATCGGCGCTCTGCGACGGCAATCTCAGATCTATGCAGGAAATGAACCACACCCTCTCCTCTGATCTCTTTTTCATCGACTGTCCGGTGCCGGGCAAATCAGGTGCGGTGTCTTACCTGGCGGATCAGCTGGAAGAGCTCTACAACCGAATCAGTCAAATGCTCGGCATAGAGAACGCCGAAGAACGGCTGCGGGAGACCGTGCATGTAGCCGAGCAAACCCGTCGCTGGATGGTGAAGGCCAATGAGGCGAGAAGGGATCGCTATTTTCCGGAAGCGCCACTCGGTCTGGCTGCAAACATCGGGATTCAAACGATGCTCATTGGCAGCAGAGGGCTTCTCAGATTCTACAGGACCCTCTATCGCGATTTGCAGAACCAGGCGGTCAAAGCGCCGCCGGACAAACGCCGAATCCTGCTCATGCATCTGCTGCCTGTCTACCCCCATCCGGTGATCACTAGGCTCTTCTCCGGCAGCTGCTTTATCGCCGCTGAGGAGTATACGTATCTCCCATGGCCCCGGCTCGATCCCGATCAGCCCTTTCGAAGCGTTGCGGAGAGATTGCTATCCCAGCCCCAGCTTTCGGACCCGGAGAAACGCATCGAGCTGATCAACGGAATGATCGATGAGTACTCGATCGACGGTGTGGTTCACATCTCCCACTGGGGTTGCCGCCAGTCCTCAGGCTCCATTCATGCTTTGAGCGGCCACATCAAAAGACCCTTTTTGAATCTGGAGATCGACCTCGTTGATCCCGATTCTTCCTCCACTGGTCAAATCGCTACGAGGATCGAGGGATTTCTAGAGATGTTGAATTCTCAGAGATAGCTCGCTCGAGGTTCCGCTTTCCCATGTAGAGTGAATATCCCATGCCTCCGAACGAACCTAATTCGGCCGGATCAGGCTGTGGAAGCTTCGTTCACTTTTAGATAGAATAGCTTCGATCAACCAACAGCAGAAACAAGTCGGAATGAAAGCTCTTGTGGTTCAGCTGCTTAGGCGACTCGACTCTCGATATGGCTCTCGAATACGAGATCTCTCCTTCCGAGGAGCCAGTCGACTGGCTCTCAGTGTTTTGGCTCACTCGGGTGATGTATTTATCGTAGGTCCTGCTCTGGTGATTCTTTGGTGGTTCGGTAAGCCGTCAATCCGCACCCTTGCGATAGTGCTGGCTTCTGGTGCGGTCCTTTCTGTTGCATTAATTTACATCATCAAATTCTCGGTTCGGAGAAGCCGCCCTCCAGGTGAGTGGGGCACCTTTTACAGACGGACCGATCCGTACTCTTTTCCTTCAGGTCATGCGGCCAAGACCATGACCCTCGCGATTATCGTTCTGGGCTCGGGTAGAATTCTGGCAGGTTTTTTGATGCTGATTTGGGCTTTTCTCGTCGGATTTGCGCGGATAGCGCTGGGAGTTCACTATCTCTCGGATGTCACGGTCGGCTACCTTGTGGGTTTGCTGGTGGGGATAGCATCGGCTCTGGCAGTGCGCTTATTT